>JAEHDN010000240.1 GCA_016880395.1 Candidatus Eiseniibacteriota bacterium | reverse complement strand
CGGTTTTCCGACCTCGATCACCAGACACGGGCGCTCGTTCAGCTGACCCGACTTCCGCTCCTGGATCGCGCGATGAACGGAGTCTCCGGCCTGGGTGAGAACTACGGGCTCATTCCCCTGATCGTGCTCGCGGTCGCGCTCCTCTGGCGTCCGAGCCGTCGCTGGGCCGTGGCCCTGCCGCTGGTGATGGCCGGGACCGGCGTGATCCAACTCGTCGCAAAGTGGGCCATCGACCGCCCACGCCCGAATCTCGCCGCGTGGGGTTTTCCGAGCGGTCACGTGCTGAGCCTGGTGGTGTTCTTCGGCCTGATGACGCATCTCCTCGCCACCTCGACCGTGACGACGTCTCGGCGCTGGTCCGGATACGCGGGCTGCGCGGCGATCGTGCTCGCGGTCGCGTTCAGTCGTCTCTATCTCGAGGCGCACTGGGTGTCGGACGTGGCCGGCGGGTTCGCGCTGGGCATCGCGTACTTGCTGTCCACGATCTTTGTCGTCGAGACCGTCGCGCGACGCCGCGGTGCGGGCTCAGAAGCGCAGGTTGATCTTGCCGACGATGACGGGCCCAGAGCCGACGTCGATACGGTTGTCGTGACGGTCTGAGTAGCCCTCGCCCTCGAAGTAGAAGCGATTGAACGCCCAGCCGCCGGTGACCTCGAAGCCGATGTGGCGGAGGTCGAACCGGATGCCAGCGTAGAGCCGCATCTCGCGGTAGAAGATCTTGTCGTCCTTGTCGTCGCGGTCCGCGCGGTAGAAGTGATCGCTGTCCCACTGGAATCCGACGTACGCGCGGAGCGGCTGGAAGATCTCCCACGTCGCGCGCGATCGAACCGTCCAGAACGGATAGTACTCGGCGTCGAGCGTCAGATTTTCGAAGGGCTTGTACCGGATCATCGAGAACGGAAAGCCGATGACGGCCGTGAACTTGTCGGACGGCACCCACGCGTACGCGATGCCCGGTATCGGAAGAGTCTGGCCGAAGATCTGCTCGTCACTCGCGTAGATCAGCGTGAAGATCCACGAATTGCGCTCACCCTGAGGGACGCGAAGGAGCGAAACAAATCGGAAGTACATCTCGTCTATGCTGTTGAAGGGCTCGTCGCTCTCGGAGCCGACGGTCAACGCCACCCCACCGGTCCACCCGTTGTCGAACTTGTGTCGATAGCTGATGCCGGCGCTTATGTCCCAGAGCTCGGGCGGGAAGAGGCCGCCCGCTTCTGGAAACCGCGCCTGGGTGTCGATGTTCTGATAGAGGACCTTGCCGGCGACGGCCCACTCGTCCTTGGTGTCCTGGTAGAGCGGCGCGAAGAGCGTGACCCGCTGCTCGGTCATGGTGAAGGTGGTGTTCTGGTCCTCGACTTTTTGCTCGGGGTAGAACGTGTACCGGTAGTCACCCCGCGGCATTTGCTTGCCCATCTCCGGGTTGAGCCACATCTGGAGCTCGGGCTGCGCCGCGGCGGGAATCGGTCGGACCGCCAGCAGCGCCACGCCGAGGACCATCAGCCCCACCAGCCGCGCGGGAGGCATTCGGGACCCTCCTCTGCCGGCCTCGATTGGACTAGTACCGTGAGCCCGGCGTCCACGCCTATGGGGAGCAAGAGCCGGGCCAACGGCGTGGGCAGGGGGATCCAATCGGCCCCCCACGCCAGTGCCGTTATGACGTAGTGTGTGGGGGTGAGCTCCGTCGAGCCCGTCACCGAAGGGCAAATCTCCCCCGCCCGCCGGTGGGCCATCACGTTCTCCGTGATGATGGTCACGGTCATGCAGGTCCTGGACTCGAGCGTGACCAACGTCGCCCTGCCCCACATGCAGGGCT
>JAEHDN010000239.1 GCA_016880395.1 Candidatus Eiseniibacteriota bacterium | reverse complement strand
CGACGCCGGTCGAGTCGAGCGAGGTCGCGATGGCGGCGGAGACGTCGCCGTCCGGGATCAGGTGGATGCGGGCGCCCGTGCGGCGGATCTTCTGGATCAGCTCCTCGTGGCGCGGGCGGTCGAGCACTACCACGGTGAGATCGTCGATGTGGTAGCCCTTGGCCGCGGCCACCGCTTCCAGATTCTCCTCGATGGAACGCGAGAGGTCGATCGCCCCGGCCGCCTTCGGGCCGACCGCGATCTTCTCCATGTAGGTGTCGGGTGCATGGAGGAAGTGGCCGCGCGCCGCGAGCGCGATCACCGACATCGCGTTGGGGCGTCCGTAGGCCACGGAGTTGGTGCACTCGAGGGGATCGAGCGCGATGTCGACCTCCGGGCCCCAGCCCGAGCCGACCTGCTCGCCGATGTAGAGCATCGGCGCCTCGTCCCGCTCTCCCTCGCCGATCACGACGGTGCCGCGGATGTCGACGTTGTCGAAGGACTTCCGCATCGCGGTGACGGCGGCCTGGTCGGCGGCGTTCTTGTCGCCCCGTCCCATCCACCGGGAGCAGGCGAGGGCCGCCGCCTCGGTGATGCGCACGAGATCGAGCCCGACGTGGCGATCCATCGTGCTAGCGCCCCGCGGTGACGCCCAGCTCCGCCGCGTCCACTTCGTTCCAGTCGCCGACGGCCTCGTTCCAGCGGAACAGCCGGACCCGGCTCGTCGTCTCGGTCTTGGAGTAGACGTACTCGACGTGCGTGCCGCCGCCGATGCGGTTGGAAAAGTGGGTCTTCTTGTCGACCACGAGAGGGCGGGTCGTGCGGGCGAGCTTCATCTTCCCCTGCGGCCCTGTCCAGACCACGGTCTCGGTCACCGCCTGGGTCTCCTCGTCCTCGATCTCGTCGAATTCGAGGTCGCCGAACAGCTTGTCGAGGCGCCGGAGCACCTCTTCCCAACGTTGATCGTTCATGGAATAGGCCCTCAAGGGGGCTCGATTGACTTGCCGCCAAAGCGTCCTATAGTAGCACACCCCATGCATGACTCCAAACCGACACCTCCCGGCGGCGTCGCAGGACGCACGGCGCTCGTCGTCGGCGGCGGTCGAGGGCTCGGCCGCGCCGTCGCGATCGCTCTCGCGGAGAGCGGCGCGAGCGTGCTCGCGGTCGCGCGCTCGCCGCAGCCGCTCCTCGAGCTGCGCGATCTCGCCCGCGCTCGCCGCCTCCCGCTCCGCGTGGCGCGCGGCGACGCGGGTCGCGTGGTCAGCGTTCGCGCGTGGCTGCGCGCGGCCGGCGCCGGCGATCGCGCGCCGGACATCCTCGTGATCGCGGCGGGGGATTACTGGGAAGGTCCTCTCGGACGCCTCACCGTGGAGCGGTGGGAGTCGCTCGTCCGCTCGAACACGACGATCCCGCTCGCGATCCTCCAGGAGGCGCTCCCGCTCATGCGGCGACGGCGCTACGGCCGGATCCTCCTCTTCGGGGTGGCCGGGGGGGAAACGCCCCGCGCGGCGGCGCGCGCGCACGGCTACCGCGCGGCGAAGGTCGCGCTCCTCACGCTCGCGCGGAGCGTCGCGCACGAGGAGGCGCCCTACGGCATCACGGTGAACGCGATTCTTCCGGGCATCATCCGCCCAGCCTTCTCCGGGAAGCAGTCGGACCTCGTCCGTCGCATCCCGGCGGGGAGGCTCGGCAGCCCCCGGGAGGTGGCGCGAGCCGCGCTCTTCCTGCTCGCGGAGGAATCCGGGTACATCACCGGAGCCGCGCTCCCGGTCGCGGGCGGCTACCTCCTCTGACGCTCGTTGACCATCTCACCGCAAACTGTTACAATTCCATGAACTAGCCCCCTAACCAACGAAAGGCCCGTTTGCGCGCATCCACCCCCAAGACTTGGGTGCTCCGCAACCCTGCCGCCCCGGAGCACGCGCGGCGGCTCGCTGCGGAGCTGGGCCTGTCTCTGACCTTCGCCAGCCTCCTCGCCAACCGCGGGTTCGGCACCTCCGAAGAGGTCCACGAGTTCCTGGAGCCATCGCTTCAGCGGCTCGTCGACGCCTTCCAGATGCGGGACATGGAGCTCGCCACCGCCCGGATCTGGCAGGCGGTGGACGCGCACGAGCCGGTGCTGGTCTACGGCGACTACGACGTGGACGGCATCACCGCCACGACCCTCCTCACCTCCGCGCTCATGCGGCTCGGCGCCAAGGTCAGCTACTTCATCCCGGACCGGATCCGGGACGGCTACGGCTTCTCGGTGCGGGGCGTCGACGTGGCGCGCCGCCGGCGCACCAGGCTCGTGATCACCGCCGACTGCGGCATCACGGCCACGGCCGAGGTGCGGCTGGCGCGCGAGCATGGGATCGACGTGATCGTGACCGATCACCACGAGCCCCTGGGCGAGCTGCCGGACGCGATCGCGGTGCTCAACCCGAAGCGGAAGGACTGCCCGTATCCCTTCAAGGAGCTGGCAGGCGTCGGCGTCGTGCTGAAGCTGGTCCAGGGGCTCGTCGCATCGCGACCGGGCGCGCTCCCCGACAGCTTCGTCATGGAGCACCTCGATCTCGTGGCGCTCGGCACGATCGCGGACGTCGTGCCGCTCCGTGGCGAGAACCGGATCTTCGCCAAGATCGGCCTGGAGCAGATCTGCACGTCGCAGAAGCCCGGGATCATCGCGCTCAAGGATGTCGCGGGACTCCGCGCGCGGCGGGTCGAGAGTGGGCACGTGGCCTACATCCTCGCGCCGCGCATCAACGCGGCCGGCCGGCTCGGCAACGCGGAGAGCGGCGTGCGGCTCCTCCTCGCCACCGAGCTCGGAGAGGCCACGACCATCGCGGAGAGCCTCGAGGAGGACAACACCAACCGGAAGAAGATCGACGAGGACACGCTCGAGGACGCGCTCGAGCAGCTCCGCCGGATCGGACCCGAGCTGCCGCCGGCCATCGTCCTCTGGTCCGACTCGTGGCATCCCGGCGTGCTCGGCATCGTCGCCTCGCGGCTCACCGAGCGCTTCCACCGCCCGACCGTGCTCATCTCGGCCGACGAGGACGAGGGGAAGGGCTCGGGGCGGAGCATTCCGGGCTTCGACGTCTGTCAGGCGCTCCAGGAGTGCCGCGAGCACCTGATCGGCTTCGGGGGCCATAGCTACGCCGCGGGGCTCACCATCCGCGCGGAGCAGATGCAGGCCTTTCGAGCGCGCCTCTGCGCCGTGGTCACCCGGCAGCTCCAGCCCGACGATTATGTACCCAAGCTCTCGATCGACGGGCCGCTCTCGCTCGACGACTGCAACGAGGAGCTGGTCGAGTTCCTGGACCGGCTCTCGCCGTTCGGCATCGGCAACGCCGAGCCGCTCTTCATCGCCAACGACGTCCGGCTCGCCTCTCCGCCCATGGTGGTGAGCCGGAACCACCTCAAGATGAGCCTCCGCCAGAACGGGCGCGACATCGACTGCATCGGCTTCGGGATGGGCCATCTGGCCGGCCCCATCCAGTCCGATCCCGGCCGCGTCTCGATCGCCTTTGTCCCGACGATCAACGTCTGGCAGAATCGCTCCCGGCTCCAGCTGAAGCTCCGCGACATCCAAATCCGATAGCCATGGTTCCGGTCCCCGCCGATCTCCCGGGACCGCTGCTCGAAGCGCTCCAGCGGTCCAACCGCACCCTCGATCTCGAGAAGATCGCGGCCGCGTACCGCTTTGCCGCCGAGTCCCACGGCGACCAGCTCCGCCGGAGCGGGGAGCCGTACGTATCCCATCTCGCCGCCGTGGCCACGATCCTCGCCGACCTCCTCGGATCGGGGGTCGACGAGACCCTGATCGCGGCGGCGCTCCTCCACGACGTCGTCGAGGACACGCCCGTCACGCTGCCGCAGGTGGAGCGCCGGTTCGGGAAGGACGTGGCGCTCCTCGTGGACGGGGTGACCAAGATCGGACACCTCCGCTTCGAGCGTCCCGAGCAGGAGGAAGCCGAGAACTTCCGGAAGATGCTCTTCTCGATGGCGCGGGACCTACGCGTGATCTTGATCAAGCTGGCCGACCGGCTCCACAACATGCGCACGCTGCAGGCCCTCGGGCCCGCGCGCGCGCACCGGATTGCCCGAGAGACGCGGGAGATCTACGCGCCACTCGCGCACCGGCTGGGGATCGCGCGGATCAAGTGGGAGCTGGAGGATCTCTGCCTCAAGCATCTCGACCCCGACGCCTACAAGGAGATCCGGGAGAAGGTCGCGCTCAAGCGCGAGGAGCGGGAGCGTCAGATCCAGGACGTGATCCAGCCCGTGCGGGCCAAGCTCGTCCAGCTCGGCATGAAGGCCGACGTCGTGGGACGCCCGAAGCACCTGGAGTCGATCTACCGGAAGATGAAATCCCAGGAGCGGCGCTTCGAGGAGATCTTCGACCTGCTCGGCGTGCGCGTGATGGTCCACGACAAGGCCGACTGCTACCGCGCACTCGGCGTGGTGCACGACCTCTTCACGCCGGTGCACGAGCGCTTCAAGGACTACATCGCCACGCCGAAGAGCAACCTGTACCAGTCGCTCCACACGACCGTGGTGGCGCCGGGTGGGCACCTGGTGGAGTTCCAGATCCGGACCCAGGGCATGCACCAGATCGCGGAGCTCGGAGTCGCGGCGCACTACCGCTACAAGGAGGGGGGCGCCGCGGGGGACGCGGAGCTGGTCGCGAAGCTCGCGCCGGTGCTCCGCCACCCCGAGTGGCAGTCGACGAGCGCCGACCCGGTCGAGTTCCTCGAGCTCCTGAAGACATCGCTCTACCAGGACGAGGTCTTCGTCTTCACGCCGCGCGGGGAGCTGCGCCGCCTGCCGCGGGGCGCCACGCCGATCGACTTCGCGTACCAGGTGCACACCGAGGTGGGGAACCACTGCGTCGGAGCGAAGGTGAACAACCGGATCGTGCCGCTCCGCTACGAGCTCCGGAGCGGGGACAAGATCCAGATCATCACCTCGCCGATGGGGAAGCCGAACCGCGACTGGCTCAAGATCGTGCAAAGCCCAGCGGCGCGGAGCAAGATCCGCCACTGGCTCAAGATGTCCGAGCACGCGGACAGCGTGACGCTCGGCAAGGAGATGCTGGAGCGGGAGCTTCGCCGCCGACGGCTCGCGCCCCCGGCGTCGCCGACACTCGACGAGCTGGCGCGAGGCCTGGGCCACGGGGACACCGACGGGCTCTACGCAGCGCTCGGGTCGGGCACGCTCTCGGTCGCGCAGATCATCCAGCGCTGGTTCCCGGCGGGCGTCGGTCCGGTGCAGCGCTTCAAGGAGGCGTCGCTCGATGCGGTCCGCGCCATCACGGGGCGCCCGGGCCGGGGGGTTCGCATCCAGGGAGTCGACAACCTCATGGTGAGCTTCGCGCGTTGCTGCCAGCCGGTGCCTGGGGACTCGGTCGTCGGGATCGTGACCCGAGGCCGCGGCGTCACCGTGCACCGCACGGATTGCCCGAACACGTTCGACGACCGCGTGGCGCCCGAGCGAAGGGTGCTCGTGGACTGGAGCGCGGCATCGGAGGACGCCTTCTCGGTCAAGCTCTCCATCTTCGGCGTCGACCGCAAGAGCCTTCTCGCCGACATCGCCAAGGCGATTGCCACGACCAATACGAACATCCGCACCGCCGGCATCAAGGCCAACGACCGGAACGCGCGCGGCGCGTTCGTGGTCGAGGTCCGGGACCTGGCGCACCTGCGTCAGGTGATGCGCGCGGTCGAGCAGGTCGAAGGGGTGGAGGCCGTGGAGCGCGAGCAGGTGTTCGGCAAGTCGAGGGGCGGAGAGTCGGGAGGGATGGCCTCGTGAGGGCGCTCGTGCAGCGCGTCGCGCGCGCGGTCGTGCGGGTGGATGGCGCGGAGATCGCGAGCATCGGCCAGGGACTCCTGATCCTCCTCGGCGTGCGCGCGGGGGACGCGCCCGGCGGCGAGGAGCGGCTCGCCGAGCGATGCGCCGAGCTCCGGATCTTCGAGGACGAAGCGGGGAGGATGAACCGATCGGTGCGCGATCTCGGCGGCGAGGCCCTCGTGGTGCCACAGTTCACGCTCTACGCCGACACCTCGCGGGGCCGGCGGCCCGGCTTCGACCACGCCGCGCCGCCGGGCGAGGCGGAGCCCGCGTGGCGCCGCTTCTGCGACGCGCTCGCGACACGCGGCGTGCCCACGCAGGGAGGGCGGTTCGGGGCCAGCATGGAGGTGGAGCTCGTGAACCGGGGGCCCGCGACGTTCCTCCTCGAGAGCGCGGACGGGTAGCCCTCGTGCAGACGAACCTCATCAACCCGCTCGGCCCGAAGCTGATCCTCGCGTCCCGTTCGCCGCGGCGCGTGGAGCTCCTGACGCTCGTCGGCGCGCGGTTCAGCACGCTGTCCGTCGACGTGGACGAGTCCGCGCTCCCCGGGGAGCGCCCCGACGCACACGTGCAGCGGCTGGCCGAAGCGAAGGCGAGGGCCGCGGTCGCGGCGCGGCTCGACCTGGCGGCGGAGCGGGACGCGGATGAGGCCGTGATCGTGGGCGCCGACACGATCGTGTCTCTGGACCGCGTCATCCTCGGGAAGCCCACCAGTCCCGACGAGGCGGCGCGCATGCTCGAGCGGCTCTCCGGGCGGATCCACGAGGTCTGGACGGG
>JAEHDN010000238.1 GCA_016880395.1 Candidatus Eiseniibacteriota bacterium | reverse complement strand
GCCTCGGCGCCGTCGGCGGGCGCGGGGGCCGGCTTGCCCAGCGCGGCCGCCGCGAGCGCGGACCCTGCCGTAGGGGGCACCGCCTCGGGCGTCTGTGCCGCAGCCCCCTCCTCGACGAGCGCTTCCGGCTTCTCCATGCCCTCGCCCTCCACGCGCGCCTCCTCGGGAGGCCGCTCGGCCGCGAGCGCGCGCAGGCGCTTGGCCAGCACCCGCACGAGCTCGGTGAGCAGGGTGAGGTCCGTGGCCGCGAGGTCGTAGAAGTCGTCCCGGTTCAGGGCGAGGGCGCGTCCCGAGTCCACGCAGACCGCGTGATGGCCGCGGGCCGACTCGTCCACCAGGGACCAGGTGCCGAACGCTTCGCCCGGGCCCACCTCCGACATGGTTCGCTCTCCGGTGGAGAGCCGCACGCGCCCCTCGACGACGATGTAGAGCGCGTCCGCCGCGTCCGTCTCCTCGTAGATGGCGTCCCCCTCGAAGATCTCCACCTCGCGCGCGACGTTGGCGAGGCCGAGGAGGTGGCGGGGTCCCACGTCCTTGAGGAGATCCACCCCCTTCAAGATCAGGACGCGCTCGACAGGGGTGAGCATGTCGCCTCCTACGGGGAGAGGGGCCGCGCGGTCAGCATCCACGACGGCGCCTCCTCGAGCGGTGAGCGGATCGCCTCGAGCTCCGCCCGCACGATGGAGCTCGTATCGGGGTCGGGGCTCTCGAAGATGGCCGGATCCAGATCGGGCGCCCAGCGGGAGGCGCGCACCGCGCAGGCGCGGAGCCACGCGTCTCCCGATCGCCACGCGCTCACGATCCAGCCCGCGAGACCGCGGCTCAGATCCTCGGCCTGGTTCTCGACCGAGGGCGCTGGAACCTCGAAGAGACCGGCCACTGGACGGAAGATCCCGCGCGGCAGCACGTGGCTCAGATATTCGAGCGCCGGGGCGTCGTCTCCCGTCTCCTGGTTCTTCAACCGCTCGAAGGCGCCTGACAGCGGCTTGGGATCGTACCAGCAGGCGAGCGCCCGGAATCCTCGCTCGAGCGCCATCTCGGCGTATTCGCGATAGCTCTCGCCGAGGAGCCGGACCTCGGGTGCCTCGTGGCGGGCGATGATCTGAGACGGGGTGATCCACTGCCGGTACTCGCGCAGCTCCCGGAGGAAGAGCTTGTGGACCCGCGTGCGGGACATCACCGGCCGTCCCACCGCGACGCGGATGCGACTCGCGCTCTCCAGGCCGAGGTGGCGGAGCGTGGGATCGGTGCTTCGCACGAGCGTGAGGAGCGCGCGAAGCGCGGCGGGCGTGGCGATCTGCGCAAGGGTGCGGGCGGCCTGCGCCTGGGCGCGGATGCCGCGCACGCCGGACAGATAGGGCTGAAGCGCCGGAATCGCGGCGTTCCGCAGGGCCGCGATGGCGAGCCTCGCGTCGTAGCTCACCTCGGGATCGACCAGGAGCGGGATCAACGGGTCGAGCATCTGCCGATTCGGCTGGCGAGCGGCGGACTGGAGCACGGCGCGGCGGACCTCGATCTGGGGCGAGGCAAGGAGCGTGAGAAGGCGGGGCACGCGCCCCTCCGTGGACACGGCGCCGAGCGCGCGCGCCGCGAGGCAGCGATCCTCCACGCCTTCGGACTGCATCAGCCGGTCGATCCAGGCCATCGTGACGGCCCCGGGGGCCTCGTGAGGGCGTTCGAGCAGGGCGTCCAGCATGAAGCCGCGGAGCCGCGGGTCCGGCCCCTCCAGCACGGAGCGGGCGTACTCCACCTGGCGCGTGCTCATCGCGAGCAGGTAGCTCACTGCCGCGCGCGCGACGCGGTCGTCCTCGTCGGCGAGCATCGCCTGGACCCGGTTGCGGTCGTCCCGGAGCCGCATCGACTCCATGGCTCGCATCGTCGCCGCACGCACCGCTGAAGAGGGACGGTCGAGATCCTCGAGCAGGGCGGCCGCGACGCGCGGATGGTTGATGTAGTGCGCGAGGTCGAGCGCCAGGAGCACGCGCGGCTCCTCGGGCGAGCGCAGTGCGGCCTCGATCGCGCGTCGCGCCGCGGGGACCCGCATCGACTCGGCCGCTCCCTCGGCGTCGATCCACCGGCTGCTCAGCGCGTGCTCGAAGGCCCGGGCGTATTGGCGGTTCAGCCGGTAGAGCACGAAGAGCCAGATCGCGGCGATCACGACGGTCGCGATCGCGATCACGCTCAGAGCGGCGCCCGCGGTGCGCATCACCACGATCAGGAACACGCCCACCGCCGCGTCCGACCACCGCTCGACCAGCGTGTCGATGGCCGGCTTGATGCGGCGGCGCTCGGAGGGGCGGACCGCCATGTAGTAGATCTCCGCCGAGGACTTGCCGATTCCCTGGAGCACGACCCCCTGCACCCACCGCAGGGCGACCACGGCCCACCATCCCGTGCTCAGAGCGACCCACCAGGAGAAGATCATCACCGTGGCGGGCTGGAGACCGGTCGAGGCCGCGAGGCCGAGGCGCGTGAGGAGCCAGCCGACGACGCCGAACTGGAAGACGAGCGCGAGCGCGTTGAGGATGAGATAGAACCTCCCGAGGAACCGCGCCAAGGACTCCGCGTCGGGGTAGATGTCCTGGATGAAGAACTTGAACTGGAAGTCGACGAGCGTGGACACGATGACCGAAAGGGCGAGGGCCGCGGCGAGGTACTTGAGGTAGTTCGATCGCCGGATGATCTTCCACCGCGAGCCGGCCGCGGTCGAGGTGGCTGTGGCCTGGGAGCGCGCCTGGCGGTATCGCTCCACCGCGCGCGTGAGCAGGTGCGACACGACCAGGAGGATCGCGAGCGCCCACTCGAGCCCCGGGCGCAGGATGAACGGCGAGACCCAGCCTGCGTACGCGCCTCCCAGGAGCCCTCCGACCAGTCCGAATCCGCTCAGGACGGGGAAGACCCGGCGGGCGCGCCTCGAGTCCCACACGTCGAGGGCGAGCACCCAGAAGTGGGGGAGCAGCATCATCGCCTGGCTCCCCGTCCAGACGTAGAACACGGCGGCGGTCCAGCGGGGCTGGGTCTGAAACGCCGGAATGGCGAGCAAGCTGATCGCGATCGCCGCGTACTGGTTCATGCGGTTGGCCGCGATGCGCGTGAAGCGCGCCGCGAATCGGCCCTCGATCCAGACGAAGAGCGCCGATGCGATCGCGACCGCGATGTAAGCGACCGGCAGCGCCCCCGCGCCGAACTCCGCGATGAAGGAGGCGTCTCGCTGGACCTTCGCGATCGTGTAGGCGGCGAGCAGGGCCGTGATGAGCGCGCTCATGAGCAGGAGGAGCCCCCGCTCGTGAGGCTCGAGGCCGAGCCGCCGGGTCACTGCGTCGAGGAAGCGAACCCGAATGGCGAACTCCCGCGTCGGCTTCCGCGAAGGCCAGCGACGTCATCGAGGTGAGAAAGCCAGAACTCCTGCCCCGAGGGGGACATAGCCAGATCGGTGCCACCCCCGACGGATCGCCTCCGAGTCGGGCTGGATGCTTGCGGTCGAAGGGGTTAGGGGATCCGACAGAGGCTCAGGACGAAGGGTCGAGGGCGAGTCGCTGGGAAATTCTACAAAAGGCCCCCTTTCGGCGAGTTCGTGGCCGGGCCCGTGACGCCCGGCCAGTCGGGATCGCCCCGCATCTCCTGTCCCCGAACGGAAACGCCGCATTGTCACTGTTCTTGCAAAGAAGCTCGCCACCATGAAACCTCGGCATGCAGTTCAGGGCATCAACCGGTTCGCGGCGCGGCTCTCGGGGGCAGTGACCGAGTGGGTGGGCGGCACCATTGCGTTCGCCGCGGCCCTCCTCCTCATCGTACTGTGGCTCGTCCTCGGGCCGGTCTTTCACTTTTCCGACACGTGGCAGCTCGTCATCAACACCACGACGACGATCGTCACGTTCCTCATGGTCTTCCTCATCCAGCGTGCACAGAACAAGGACGCCCGCGCGGCCTCGCTCAAGCTGAACGAGCTGATCGCGTCGATCGAAGGCGCGAGCAACCGCCTGGTCGACGTCGAGGATCTCTCCGAGGAAGAGCTGGCCACGCTGCACCAGCACTTCCGCCGGCTCGTGGAGATGTCGAAGCGCGATTCGTCGCTCATGCGCTCCCACTCGGTCGAGGAGGCGGCGGCGCGCCACGAGGTGAAGCGGGCCGGGCATGGCTCGCGTCGCGGTGGCCGGCGGTCGAGGGGGCGCTCTCGCGGGACGACGCCTGCGGCCAAGACTCCGAACGCCACGGCCAAGGCTCCGAACGCCACGGCCAAGGCCCAGACCACCACGGCCAGGTCCCAGCACTCGTGACCATCATCGAGCGCCTCGGAGCGCGCGGAATCCGGAGGCTCGGGTCCAAGGAGCGGGCATTTCGCTATCGCACAGCGGCCGGAGCGCCGATCGCGGAAGCGGACCGCGCGCGGATCGAGGCGCTCAAGATCCCGCCCGCCTGGCGCGACGTCGTCGTCGCGCCGTCGCCGTCCGCGTCGGTGCAGGCGGTCGGACGCGACGCCGCCGGACGCTGGCAGTACCGGTACCACGCCTTCCAGGTCATCCGGCGCGAGCGCTCGAAGCGCGAGCGCCTCCTCCGCTTCATCGCGGCGCTCCCGCGCATGCGCCGCGCCCTGGCGCGCGATCTGGCCCGGCCGGGGCTCCCCCGTGAAAAAGTTCTCGCCGGCATCCTCCGCATCCTGGCCACCTGTTTCCTCCGCCCCGGGAGCGAGGAGTACGCGAGCCAGAACGGCAGCTACGGCGTCGCGACGCTCGAGCGCCGCCATGTTTCGGTGCGCAGGGATCTCATCCGGTTCGATTTCGAAGGGAAGTCAGGGCGCCGCCAGGTGCGCGAGCTCAGGGACCGGCAGCTCGCGCCGCTCGTCCGGGCCCTCCTCAAGTATCCCGGCGAGGTCTTCAAGTTCCAGGGGGAGAACGGCGCCATGGTGGACGTGCGCCGGGAGCACATCAACGCGTACATCACGGAGGTCATGGGGGAGAGGTTCAGCGCGAAGGATTTTCGCACCTGGGCGGGAACCCTCCTCTGCGCCTGCGCGCTCGCTCGGACCGGGCCCGCTTGCTCCCACTCCCGGGTCGAGGCGAAGCGCCGGGTGGCCGCCGCGGTCCGCGAGGTCGCGGAGCAGCTCGGGAACACGCCGGCCGTCTGCCGCACCTCGTACGTCTTCCCGGCCGTGATCCGCCGCTTCGAGCAGGGGCGCGTCCTCGGGGATCATATCGACGGCGTGGCCACACTCGTCGGCGGGAGCCGGCGCGCCATCGAGCGCTGCGAGCGCGCGCTCCTCGAGCTCCTGGGCCCATCGCCGGGCCGCGGGGCGCGGGGCGCGGCCAGGCCCGCACGCCGGCGGCCATCTCCATCCCTGCTGCGTCTCGAGGACTCCCGTGAACCTGTCCGACCGGCTGATCGTGCTGAACCCAGGAGCGCCTCGATACCCGGCAGATGAGATCCGCGACGCCTGCGAGTCGGTCTGCCGCGAACGCGAGCTCAACTGCCACTTCCTGGAGGCTCCTTCCGGTCCCGGCGCGCGCGAGTCGATGCGTCGCGCGATCGCCGACGCAATCGCGGGAGGCTGCGAGCGCGTGGTCGCGGTGGGGGGCGATGGGACCATCGGGATGGTCGCGGACGCGATCGCGCGCGCCGGCCCGCGCGCGGCCGACGTGACGCTCGGGATCATTCCCGCGGGCACGGCGAACATCCTCGCGGGCGAGCTGGGGCTCCAGGGCGGTCTGGCCGATGCCGCCGAGACGGCGCTCACCAGCGATCGCTTCCTCGCCATCGACGCGGTCGAAGCCTCGGGCCGCCTCGTGTTCACGCAGGTCGGTGTGGGTCCGGACGCGCTGATGATCCGGGACACCTCGCGGGACAAGCAGGCGAAGCTTGGCCGGGTCGCCTACATGATCGCCTTCGCCCGGCGCGCGCTTGGCCACCGTCCCAGGCGCTTCACCCTCACACTGGACGGAAGCCCCGTGCGCGCCCTCGCCTGGCAGGTCGTGGCGGCGAACGTGGGCACGGTCGGAGCGCCCCCGTTCACGTGGGGGCCTCGCATCGACCCCACCGACGGCGTGCTCGACCTCTGCGTCTACGACGTCCGGAGCTTTGCCGGCACGCTGGCTCTCACGTGGCGCATCCTCACCGGCCGGCATCGTCGCGGCGCTTTCACCCGCTTCTTCCGCGTGCGCGAGGAAGTCGTCATCGATTCGCCGCGGCCGCAGCTCGCGCAGGGTGACGGCGAGATCCTCGGGCGCACTCCGATCACGCTGCGCGTGGTGCACGAGGCGATCCGAATCGTGGTCGCCCGGACCGTGGAGAAGCCCGACCTGGCTCCGGTCCTCACGCGCGGCGCCGGCGTGGCGGGATCCTCTCTCGCCATGGCCGGCGCAGCCGCGGAGCCCAGCGTGGCGGAGGACGTGGAGACGATGATCGCCGCGCACCATGCCCCCACGTGGGTGCTCCAGGGCGTCCTGCGCCATCCGGTCGCCGCGCTCGAGGCCCTTGACGCGGCGCTCTTCCTGCGCGTGAACCGCATGAGCCTCGGACGCGCGCCCGATCGCGTGCTCACGTTCGCATCGCGCTGGATGCACTACGGCGAGGGCTGGATGATCGTGCTCCTCGCCATGATGGCCGTGGACCTGCGGGCAGGTCTGCGTGTCGCGGTGGAAGTGTTGCCGGCTCTCTGGATGACACTCCTCACGGTGAACCTCCCGCTCAAGCGTTTCTTCCGCAGGCGAAGGCCGTTCCTCGCGTTCGTGAAAGCGCGCGTGCTGGGTCCGCGGCCCAACGATTTCTCGCTCCCTTCGGGCCATGCCGCGGCGGGCTTTGCGGGGGCGTTCCTGCTCTCGCTCCATGCACCCGCCTTCGCACCGCTCTTCTACGCGATCGCGGCCATCGTTGGACTCTCCCGGGTCTACCTCGGCGTGCACTACCCGAGCGACGTCGTCATCGGCGCGGCAGCGGGAACCATCCTCGCCGCCACCTATCGATGGATTCTTCTCGCGGTGATGCCGATCGCGGGCTGACCCAGATGCGTCATGGCCCCTATCTTGCTGCCCCTGTCGAGTGCGAGACTGGAACGCACACCCAGGCGGTTCCAGTGCGGGGAAGCGTAGATTCCGCAAGGCGCAGGAGGGGCGATGATGCCCGTGCTCGTTCAAGTTTGCGCAGTCATTGTAACAATCGCGGTGGTCACGCTCGCGGTCTCCGTGATCCGGATGGCGAGCCGCGTGTCGAAGCTGACCGACGACGCCCACCTCTGGCTCGTGCAGATGAGGCAGGTCACGGGCGAGGCCCAGGAAGCGGTCGCGTCCGCGCGGAGCGTGCTGAAGCCCGTCCAGCGCGTCGTCGACCGCTTCGAGGTTCTGGGCACGCGGACGGCCGCCCTGTCTTCGGTGTTCCTGGATGAAGTGGAAGCACCCGTCCGGATGGCCGTGGCAGTGGTGCGCGGTGTGAAGGCGGGGACGGCCCTGTTCATGGAGCGGCTAGGCAGCCGCTTCAAGCCCGGTCGCGCTGCGACCGATGGAGGAGTTCGCTATGAATGAGTATCCGTACGGAAACGACCTGGGTCAGGGCTCGTCGAACAACATGATGGGCTTCTTCGTCGGAGCCCTGGTGGGGGCGGGCGTCGCGCTGCTCCTCGCGCCCGCGCCGGGCGGGCAAACGCGCCGTCGCCTGGCCGATACGGCCAAGCGCATCGGCTCAGCCGCCAAGGACAAGGTAAGCGAGCTTCGCGGTCAGGCCGACCAGATGGCCGGGGACATGGGCCACGAGTCCTACATGCAGGGCCGGCAAGGCTCCCAGGCGCGAGCGGGGCAGGGGCTGCCAGGCCAGACCACCTGAGCACGTTCTCACCGCGTCCGGCACAAGGGCCCGAGGATCCGCTCTGCAGGGCGGACGCCGCGGGCCCTTCGCCATGAAGGGAGAAAGCGAGGCATCATGCATCGACGTCAAGGGACTCGCTGCCTGAGCGCGTGGATCGCGCTGCTCCTCCTCCTCGCGGCCACGCCGCTCTCGGCCCAGACCCGGATTCGCCCTGGGTTCAATCTCTTCACCGTCCAGCAGGACGCCCAGGTCGGGGCGCAGTCCGCGGCTGAGATTGACCGCACCGTTCCGATGGCTCCGCCCGGCCTTCCCTCGGCGTACGTGGAGCGCATCGGTCAGCGACTCGCGGCGCAGGCCCCGGGGCCCGACTACACGTATCGGTTCCGGATCGCGAATCTCTCCGATGTGAACGCGTTCGCGCTGCCGGGCGGATACATCTACGTCCATCGGGGCCTGGTCGAGCACGTGCACACGGAAGGGGAGCTGGCCGGCGTGATCGCCCACGAGATCGCGCACGTGTCGCTCCGCCATCCCACGAGCCAGGCATCCAAGGCTTACGTCACGCGCGCGGGAATCGGCCTTCTCGGGTCGCTTCTCGGCGACGGACGTCAGAGCACGGTGGGCGGGATCATGAACGCGGTGGGAGGAGTCGGCCTCAATGCTCTCTTCCTCAAGTACTCGCGCAATGCCGAGACCCAGGCGGACATCGTTGGCGCCCAGATCATGGCGCGAGCCGGCTACGGTCCGAACGAGATGGCGAACTTCTTCGCGTACCTCCAGCGTCAGTCGTCGAGCCGGCCTTCTCTGTTCGGACGGTTCCTGAGCGACCATCCGCCCCCTGCCAACCGGGCGTCGCGCGTCCGCCGCGAGGCGCAGCTCATTGGGGCCACGCGGAGGGCGACACCGGTCGGCGACCTGACCGAAGTCCAGCATTGGCTTCGCAGGCTGCCGCCGGCGCCAACCCTCGCGCAGGTGACGGGGCAATAAAGCTCGGGGCCCGTCAGAGGACCATGCTCCGGCCGCTCCCCCTCGGGGACGGGCCGGGCTGCGACACGGTCCGAACGACCTCGACCGTCATCTGCTCGGAAGCGTTCTGCGCGATGTCCGCGAGGGAGACGATCCCGCAGCACCGGCCACTCTCATCCTCGACCGGAGCGCGACGGACCTGCTTCTCCTCCATCAGCCGGCAGCAGTCTTCGATCTTCATGTCGGGTCGCACCGTGAGGACCGGACGCGACATGACGTGCTGCGCCGTCATGTGAAGGGGATTCTCGCCGCGGGCCAGGGTCCGGCAGACGATGTCGCGATCCGTGATGACTCCGACCGTCTTTCGCCCACGGGAGTCCTCGATCACCGGGATCTGTCCGCAATCGTGCTCCACCATGAGGCGGGCGACTTCCTGAAGCGGGGTGTCCGGCGTGCAGCACGCCGGATCGCTGGTCATGATGCGTTCGACTTCCATGGCGTACCTCCTCCGTCAGCGGGGTCTTCATGACTCCCGGACTCAAGGAGGCAGCACGTTCCGGGCCAGCCAGGGCGGGCTGACCAGGCTCAGATCCAGTGACCGCCGGAGTCGCTTCCCCGATCCTGCCGCGGCTTCTCGTCCTGGCCCTCGCGATGGCGCTGGAGCGGCTCACTCTTCGGCGGCTCCAGGCGGGGCATTGCAGTCGTCTGCGGCACCCTTTCCGGTGGCGGCTCAGCGCCCGGCGGCGCGGCGCCATGCATCGGCCGGGTCTCGAGCGCAGGCATCGCCGTCGCCGAGTCCGGGACGGCGGCCTGGACCGTGTCCGCGACCGCCCTCGGGCGCGTATCGACGAGCTGGATGCCATCCGGTGCGCCGCGAGGCTTCAGCTCCTTCTCGAAGTCCGGGGCGAGAATCTTCATCACGGCGAGCGGCAGCGCGCTCGTGAAACGGAACTGCGCGGCCTCGGGGCCGAGCACCGCGGCGGTGATGACTCCGTAGTAGCGGTCTCCCAGGCAGAACGTGAACGTGGCCGTCCGGCTGACCGAGCGCGAGCCCACGAGGCGCCGGCCGCGGCCGAAGGTCTGGAAGCGGTTGTCCCCGGTCCCGGTCTTGCCGCCGATCCAGACCGGCGCGCCGGTGGAATCGGTGAAGGCGCCCCGGAGTCGTGCCGCGGTCCCCGTCTCGACCACGTCGGTGAGCACGCGGCGAGCGACGCGCGCCACCGCGGGCTCGAGGACGATCTCCCCGGCCGAGGCCGAGGCCGGCGGTTGGAAGACCGACTCGTAAGGCGTGCCGGTGCCGAACCGGAGCCGCTCGACCATGTGCGCGGGGGTCCGCGTACCGTCATTCATCAGGATTCCCATGAGATCGGCCAGGGCTGCCGGCCGATCGCCCGAGCTGCCGATGGCGGTGGCGTACGACGGCACGAGGCGCTGGAACGGGAATCCGAGCTGGCGCCAGTAGGGAGTCATGCGCGCGAAGGCGTCCCGCTCGATCTGGGCGCGCAGCCTCAGGTCCTGCGCCTGGTGGTTCTTGGT
>JAEHDN010000237.1 GCA_016880395.1 Candidatus Eiseniibacteriota bacterium | reverse complement strand
GCGCACCTGCTCGAGCGCGGCGCTCCGGCCGATCATCTCGTCGCTCGCGCCGGTGAGCGCCCGGAGCTGCGCATTCTCGCGGCGGAGCGCGCGAAGCTCGAGCGCGCGCGCGACGGTGTGCTGGAGCCGGTCGGGGCCGAAC
This sequence comes from Candidatus Eiseniibacteriota bacterium, assembly GCA_016880395.1. Taxonomy (GTDB): domain Bacteria; phylum Eisenbacteria; class RBG-16-71-46; order SZUA-252; family SZUA-252; genus WS-9. The sequence goes on along the minus strand of JAEHDN010000237.1, from coordinate 5,847 downwards.
GGCTTCTCCACGAAGTCGAGAGCGCCGAGCTGGATCGCTCGCACGGCCTCCTCGATCGTGCCGTGCCCCGACATCACGACCACCGGAAGATCGGGCTGGCCCGCCTTGGCGCTCTCGAGGAGCGCGAGCCCATCCCGCCCGGGCAGCCTCAGGTCGGTGATGAGGAGGCCGACCTTCTGCTGCGCGAGGATTCGCTCGGCCTCGTCGGCGTTCGAGGCGGTCAGCGGGTCGTAGTGGCGCTTCAGGCTCGCGGCGATCTCGAGGAGCACCGAGGGCTCGTCGTCGACGATGAGGATCCGGGTCCTGCCCGGTGCCGCGCTCGCGCTCACGTCTTCTCCTGCCCCTCCGCCGTGGTCAAGGACACCCAGGCTCGCGTTCCCACGCCCGGGCTCGAGTCCAGTCCGAACCGGCCGCCGTGCTGCTCCACGATGCGCTGCACCAGGGTCAATCCGAGCCCACTCCCCGTGGACTTGGTCGTGAAACCGGGGTGGGCAGCGCGCTCCACCGTCGCGGGATCCATGCCCGGCCCGTTGTCCTCGACCTCGAGGAGGAGTCCGGCGCCGCCCGGCTCGGGGTCCCGGCGCACGCGCAGGATCACGAGGCCGCGATCGCCCAGGATCTCGACTGCGTTCTTGATCAGGTTCACGAGGACGCGCTGGATCTGCCCCGCATCGGCCCAGGCTAAGGGAACGGGTCGCTCCACCTCAACGCGGAATTCCACCGGTGACGATCCGCGATAGAGCCGCGCCGCGTCCTCGACCAGATCCGCGAGGTCGGTGGGAGCGAATCGCGGCTCCGGAAGCTGCGCCACGGCGGAGAAAGCGGTGGCGAATTCCTGGAGCGAGCGCACCTCGCGCAGGATCGCGTCCGCGTTCTCCGCGACCACGTCGGCGCGCGGCGGCTCGCCCCGCTTCGCCTCCTCGCGGAGCCTCTGGAGCGCGAACTGGATCGGGGTGAGCGGATTGCGAATCTCGTGGGCCACCGCGCGGGCGACCTCGCGCCACGCGGCGAGCCGCTCGGCACGCAGGAGCGCCCGGCGCGAGGCGCGGATCTCCTCCACCATGCGGTTGAACGCGCCCGCGAGATACCGGACCTCGCGTGTGCCCGAGGGGACCACGCGCCCGCCGAGGTCCCCGCCCGAGACCCGCTCCATGGCCGACTGGAGCGCGAGGATGGGCCGGGCGATCCCGCGCGAGACGGCCCAAGCGAGCGCGAAGCTGACGGCCCCGAGCACGAGGCTCCAGAGCGTGGCGAAGATCCAGAGGCTTCGCTGAGAGAGCCAGGTGTAGACGCCCAGCCTCCGGTACATCGAGAGATTGCGCTGCAACGCGACGATCTCGGAGGAGATCTCCGGGTCGAGCTGGTACCCGGCGAGGATCACGTGGACGGAATCGACCGGTGCCAGGCCGCTCACCTGGCGCGGAGCGTCGTCCCCCGTGATGAGCCCGCCATGCTCCACGGCCTGCGCGAGCGAGGAGGCCTCGGGCTCGGGCAGGCTGATGCGTGGGCCCAGGCGCGCTCCGAACACCCGCCGCGCGCCGCCGCGCATGTCGTAGTAGCAGACGTAGTCGATGCCGCGATTCCGCGCCTCGTCCCTCAGGAAGCGCTCCAGGTCCGCGTTCCGGTTCGCGCGGGCGAGGCGGATCGTCTCCGGGTCGAGCGCCATCACCTCGGCGTGCTGGCGCGCGTCGCTCGCGAGTCGCTCGAGCCCTCCCCGGATCACCTCGAGGGATTGCGCGAGCGCGCGCTCCGTCTCCGGGTTTCGCAGGGTCGCGAGGCTCCGCGCGAGGTACTGCGTGACGAACAGGGTGAGTCCCAGGGAGGGGATCAGCGCGACGAGGAAGAAGAGAGCGAGCAGGCGACCCCGCAGGGTGCCGAGCATCGTCGCCGCTCCGCGCTAGCGGAGCGCGATCTCCTTCTCGCCCGCGAGCTGGCCGCAGGCGGCGCCGATCTCGACGCCCTGGCTGTAGCGCACGGTCACGGCGGGAACCCGCGGCCCGAGATGATCGACGAACCGCTGGATCCGCTCCGGCGACGGCCGCCGGAAGCGGCCGGGGCCGATCGGATTGTAGGGGATCAGGTTCACGCGGCAGGGAAGCTGGCCCACGAGCCGCACCAGCTTCGCGGCGTCCGCGAGCGTATCGTTGATCTCCTCGATGAGGATGTATTCGAACGTGACCCGCTCGCCCACCCGCTCGATGTGCGTGCGCACCGCGCGCATCAAAGGCTCGAGCGGGAAGGTCCGGTTCACGGGCATGAGCTTCGATCGCAGGTCGTCCGTGGCGGCGTGGAGCGAGATGGCGAGCCGGTACCGGCGCCCTTCGCTCGCGAGGCGCAGGATCTGCGGCACGAGGCCTACCGTCGAGATCGTGATCCGCTTCGTCGGGACGTGGAGGCCGTGGGGGCCGGTGATGAGGTCGAGCGCGCGCATGACCGCGTCGTAGTTCTCGAGCGGCTCCCCCATCCCCATGAAGACCACGTTGAACTCCTTCTGGCCGGGGGGCAGCTCGCGCCGGAGCCGGAGCGCCTGCTCGACGATCTCCCCCGAGGTGAGGTTCCGACCCCGTCCCATGCGACCGGTCGCGCAGAAGCGGCAGGCGAATCCGCATCCCTGCTGGGACGACAGGCAGAACGTGTAGCGCCGCGTGGTGGACATGTAGACCGACTCGATCAGGCCGCCGTCGTCCAGGGCGTAGGCGACCTTGCGGGTCCTTCGATCCGGCGTCTCCCGGCGGCCCCGCTCCTCCAGCGACCCGACCCGGAAGTGCTCCTCGAGGTGGGTCCGCATCGGGAGGGGCAGGTTTGTCATCTCCCCAAACGAAGCGATCCCATGGGCATAGATCCAGTCCGCGATCTGACGGCCCCGGAAGGGTTTTTCCCCCAGGGACATCATCGCTCGCTCCAGCTCGGTAATAGTCATGCCGACCAGCGGGTCGCGCGGGTCCAGAGGCTTCATGGGTGCTCCATTTTCCGTTCTGATAACAGCTTCCGTCTTTACAAACACCACTGCCGTATGCTACGTTCCTCTACGGTAGGAGTCAACCATTCGGGGCCCGCGCGGGCCGCGGCCCCGTCCTGCGGGGGGTAGGCCGTTTCCGGTCCATCAGACTCCACTTTGAGGATTGGCGCCGTCGACATCGGCACCAATTCGGTCCGCCTCCTCGTGGCGGACGTCGACGAACGCGAGCGCCTGCGTACGGCCCATCGCATGGGCGAGATTTCACGCCTCGGCGAGGGGATCGACCGGACGGGGCTCATCGACGAAGCCGCCGCAGCCCGGACACTCGAGTGTCTCGAGCGTTTCGTCCACGAAGCCGAGTACAGCGGGGCAAGCCGCATCCGGGTCGCCGGCACCAACGCCTTCCGCGTCGCCCGGAACGGCCCCGAGATCGCAGCCCGCTTCTCCGAGCGAATCGGCTATCCCGTTGAAATTCTTAGTGGTGAGGAGGAGGCACAGCTCGTCTTCCTGGCGGTTCTGAGCGGCCAGGGCTCTTCGCCGGGCCGCGCTGTGGTGGTGGACATCGGCGGCGGAAGCACCGAGATCATCACCGGCGAGGGGGAGCGCGGGACGCAGGTCATCAGCCTGGAGTTGGGCTGTGTCCGGCTCACCGAGCGCCTCATCGACTCCGACCCTCCCAGCGAGGCCGAGCTCCAGGCGGTTCGCTCCCACGTCCTCGAGATCTTCGCGGAGAAGCTCAGCACCTTCAGCGCCGCCGGAGTCGACCGGGCCATCGGGGTGGGAGGGACCGTTACAGCGTTCGGAGCCTTGGACTTGGGGCTCGTGAAGTACGACCCTTCCCGGATCGAGAACCACCACCTCACCCGCGAGCGCATCGACGCCATCGCGAAGCACCTCTGCTCCATACCCTTGACCCAGCGCCGCGACCTCGCCGGGGTGAGCCGGGGCCGCGCGGACATCATCCCCGCCGGCGCCATCATCCTGTGTGAATTCGTGAACCGCTTTGCGGTCAACGGTGTCTACGTATCCACGCGGGGGCTCCGCTACGGGCTCGTCCTGAGCGAGGCTCGCCGCGCGGCTCGCGGCGGAGCCCAGCCCGCCCGGGCCTGAAAAGCGCGTCGCAAGCCAAAGTTGGTCTTGACGTTCACGGGGAGGGCACGTATCCTCTCCGATAACGCGGCAGTTTTCGTCAACGGACGCCTGTCCTCCCAGGACATCCCTCTCGGCCGGCGGTCCAGCCACCGCGGCTAGACGTCCCATGACGAACTGCCGGATACCACACACGCGAAGCGGCTGACGCGCCGGGTGTCGCTTCGTCGAGGAGCAAGGGAATGAGGGTGAACGTTCCACGCCGCCTCATCGGCATGTGTCTCCTCTTCACCGCGCTCTGCCTGACGCCGGCCACTTTGCCCACCGCAGTTGCCAAACCCTATTCCTGGGAGCAATTTCCGGATCCCAACAACCCCCCGGATACCAAGGGTGATGGCGACGGCGTAGTCGTGAAGTCGGGAGCGAGGATGAATACCTCCTCGGTCCAGTCCACGACGGCGAGTGGCTCGAGATCAGGCTGGAGCCTGGTGTTGGAGTACCTGCGGTTGGTGCGGATGGGCTACGGCTCGCGCTGGTAACGGACGCCTCGTCCAGCGCACCGGGTGCGCGCGGCTCGGCTTTGCCGCCGAGCCGCGCCCCGTAGTTCTGCTTTACAACGAGGGTCGGAATGGACGGGTTCGTCCCGAAGCATAGATCCGACGTTCTGCACCGGACCCAGGGTCCCCTCCCGCGCCCCACGCCGGAAGCTGGATCGCACGGCGAGCACAAGGCCCAGGAGCTAGGCGACCTCTACTTCGCGGCCGACAACTACGTCGTGGCGCTGGAGTACTACCGCCGAGCCCTCGACGCCGAGTCGGGCATCGCCAGCACGAAGAGCCGCGAGGCCCAACTCCGGATCGGCACGCAGATCGTCGAATGCCTGCGCCACCGCGGCGACTTGAACGAAGCGGTCGACGCGCTCCACGATCTCCACCGCAGGCTTCGCCCCCACGTCACGCGCGAACAGGCCGGCCGCCTTTCGGCGAGCCTGGCTCTACTCCTCTTCGAGCGCGGCCGCTACCGCGCCGCCCAGCGCGCCGCGTCGCTCGCCTACCGGCTCCTGCGCGAGACCACGCTGAACCTGGACATCGGGCGGACCGAGATGATCTTCGGCGTGATCGCGCTCCGCACGGGCGACTGGAATGCCGCGCGGGAGTACTTCGAGAGCGCGATCGCGACCTACCGCCGCGCCGGCTACGACGCCGGCATGGCATCCGCCTACAACAGCCTCGGGCTCCTCCACAAGAACCACTGCCGGTTCAAGGAGGCCGCTCGATTTCTCGAGCAGGCGCTCCGGATCGGCGAGCGGTCCGGGCTCTTCCACGACTCGGCAACCTACGTCCACAACCTCGGGATCGTGCACGAGAAGATGGGCGAGTGGGACCTTGCCGAGGAGCACTACCGCCGCGCCCTTCAGATGCACACAGAGGTCGGCAACGCCGGCGGCAAGGCGCGCGCCCTCTTCTGCATGGGGAACCTTCGCCGGAAACGCCGGGATTTTGCCGGCGCGGAGAACCTGCTCCGGCAGGCGCTCGCGCTGGCGCTCGAGCGCAGTTTCCCGCGCGAGACCGTCCTCTCACGCGAGGGGCTGGGCGACCTCTACGCCGATCGCGATCAGCTGACCGAAGCACGCGCCGAGTACGAGACGGCACTCGCGCTCGCCGACCAGTTTGCGCCCGATTCCGACCTGACGGTCGAGGTCGTGCGGCGCCTGGGCGACGTGCAGCTTCGAATGGGGGAGACGGAGACCGCGCAGCGGAATGGCGAGCGCGCTCTCATGGTCGCCCGCCGCCTCGGGG
>JAEHDN010000236.1 GCA_016880395.1 Candidatus Eiseniibacteriota bacterium | reverse complement strand
CGTGTGGGACGGCGACCGGCTAGCGCCGGGCGCGCCCCTTGGGCTTGGCCACCATGGCCTCGTCGCGCAGCATCGTGAGGAGGCCCTCCATGTCGGCCTTCAGCGAGCGCATCATCTCCTCGCGGTCGAGCTTCGAGAACGGGAGCTCGATCTGGTCCTTGCCGTCCTCCTGCTTCCCGTCGAGGATCCGCCGCCGCGCCCCGGCGATCGTGAAGCGCTGGTCGTAGAGGAGCTGCTTGATCTCGTAGAGCGTCTCGACGTCGCGGCGACGGTACATCCGGGCGCCGCCGCGCCCCTTCTTGGGGCGGAGCATCTTGAACTGTGTCTCCCAGTAACGGAGCACGTGAGGTTTGACGCCGATCAGGTCGCTGACTTCGCTGATGGAGTAGTAGAGTCTTCCGACCGGAAGCGACTTCACCGGATCACCTCCTGGACAATGTGGGAGCTTCCGCCTTCAAGTCCCGGGTCAATAGCTCGCGAAGAGCGGCACGCGCGCTCTTCCCTTCATGGAGGATGGCGTGGACCTGCTCGATGATGGGCAGCTCGACGCCCTCCCTGCGTCCCAGCGCGACCGCGGCCTCCGCGGTCGCAACGCCTTCGACGACCATCGGCGACGAGGCGAGCGCCTCCGCGACCGTGGCGCCTCGACCGACAGCCTCGCCGAAGCGGCGGTTCCGGCTGTGTCGGCTCGCGGCTGTCGCGATGAGGTCCCCCATCCCGGCGAGTCCCGACAGGGTCTCCGGGCGCGCGCCGAGCTTGGCGGCGAGCCGTCCCATCTCGGCGAGCCCCCGGGTGAGGAGCGCGGCCTTAGTCGAGTCCCCGAAGCCGAGCCCGTCCGCGATTCCGGCCGCGATCGCGATCACGTTCTTGAGCGCGACGCCGATCTCGACGCCCGCGACGTCGTCGTTCGTGTAGATCCGCAGCCATTCGGTATGGAACGCTTCCTGGGTGCGCTGGGCGAGCGCGACGTCGCGCGAGGAGGCGACGATGAGCGTCGGAATGCGGCGCGCCACCTCCTCGGCATGGCTCGGTCCCGCGAGCACCACGATCCGATCGCGGAGCGGTGCGGGGAGCGTCTCCGCGAGGACCTCGCTCGGGCGCCGGAGCGTCCGCGTCTCGATCCCCTTCGTCGCGACGGTCACCCACTGGGCGCGCGCCAGGTCGGTCGGCGCCTCCTCGGCCACGCGAGTCGCCGTGGCGCGAAGGGCGTGCGAGGGGGGCACGAAGAGGAAGCTCTCCGCCCCGGCCGCCGCCTCGGCCAGCGACGACGTGATCGCGATCCGCTCGGGGATCGTCACCTCCGGCAGGAACCGCTCGTTCACGCGCGAGCGCCGCATGTGGTCGGCGAGATCGGGCTCGTACACCCAGAGTGTCACGTCGTGCCCCCGGCTCTCGAGGACGATCGAGAGCGCGGTGCCCCATCCGCCGCCGCCGATCACGCCAATCCTCACGGGCGATTCCCCCGGGGAGCGCCGATGATGGGCGGCTCGGTCCCGTTCAGGATGCGGCGGATGTTCGCGGTGTGACGGAGAATGACGAGCGCGGCCACCGCCGCGGCCACGCCGGTCACGACGCCTCGCGGCACGCCCGTGGCGAGCACGTAGACGAGGAACGGGTAGGCGAGCGCCGCCCCGATCGATCCCACCGAGACCCGCCGCGAGACGAGGAGGAGGATCACCCACAGCGCGAACGCCAGCGCGGTCGGAACCGGGACGATGCCGAGGAAGACGCCGAGGCTCGTCGCGACCCCTCGCCCCCCGCGGAAGCGGAGCCACGGCGAGAACACATGTCCCAGGATCGCGGCGACGCCGGCCGCGAGAGCGGCCGTGAGCGCCTGGCCCGAGGTCGCGCCGAACGAGTGGGCGAAGTGCTGCGGCAGGAGCGCCGCGAGGAGCCCCTTCACGACGTCGAGAGCGAAGACGAGTCCGCCCCATCGCGGGCCAAGCACGCGGAAGGCGTTCGTCGCGCCGATGTTCCTGCTGCCGAGGGTGCGGAGATCGACCCCGCGGGCGCGGCCGATGAGGAGCCCCGTGGGGATGCTTCCGAGCAGGAAGCCGATCAGGATGGACGGGACGAGGAGCGGAATGGCGAGCCTCCGAAGGACCGGGCGCCGAACCTGCCTAGTGGCTCGCCTTCCATTCGAGCACGATCGGGGTGCCCTGGAAGCCGAAGCTCTCGCGCAGGCCTCGTTCGAGGTAACTTACATAATTTTGCCTACGATATCGAGGATTGTTCACGAAAAGGGAGAATGTCGGCGGGCGGGTCCCGGTCTGGGCGGCGTAGTAGAACTTGAGGTGCCTTCCGCCGGGCGTGGCGGGGGGCTGGACCCGGCCCAGGATGCCCTGGATGGTCCGGTTCAGCTCGGACGTGGTGATCGAGCGCGTGAACTCGGCGTGCGCCTTGGCCGCGGCCGGGAGGATCTTCCCCACGCCCGCTCCGGTCGCGGCCGAGACGTAGAGCCGCGGCACGAAGTCGAGGAACGGGTACTGGCGTAGGAACTCCTCCTCGATCGCCTCGCGCGCGTGGACCGGGTCATCGACCAGGTCCCACTTGTTGAAGACCGCGACGAGCCCCTTCCGCTGCTGCTCCGCGAGCGCACCGAGCGTCGCGTCCTGCTTGGCCGGCTCCCGCGAGACATCGATCACGAGAAGCATGAGATCCGCGCGGGAGAGCGCTCGAAGTGCGCGGGTTACGCTGTAGAACTCCACCCGGTCGGTGACCTTCCGCTCCCGGCGGAGACCGGCCGTGTCGATGAGCACGTAGCGCTTGTCGCCGCGAGTGAGGGCCGTGTCCACGGCGTCGCGCGTGGTGCCCGCGACCGAGTCCACCACCATGCGCTCCGAGCGGAGCAGCCGGTTCACGAGCGAGGACTTCCCCACGTTCGGTCGACCCACGACCGCGATCCGGATGGCACCTTCGTCCTCGGGCACCGCCTGGACCGTGGGGAGCCGCCCGACGATCTCCTCGAGCAGCTCGCCGGCGTTGCGCCCGTGGAGCGCCGAGACCGGGATGGGTGTGCCCACGCCGAGCGCGTAGAAGTCGGCGGCATCGTCCTCGCGCGCGGCGGAATCCGCCTTGTTCACGATGAGGAGCATCGGCCGGCCGCGGCGGCGCACCCGCTCGGCGACTTCCCGGTCGAGCGCCGTGATCCCCTGCGCGGCATCCACGACGAGGAGCGAGACGTCCGCCTCATCGAGCGCCTGCGCTGTCTGCTGGAGGATCTGACGTTGGATCGGGTGCGCGCTCCCGGGATCGATCCCGCCCGTGTCGACGAGGAGGAACTTCCGCCCGCTCCACTCCGCCTCGGCGTAGTGGCGGTCGCGCGTGAGCCCGGAGAGCTCGTCCACGATCGCGCGGCGCTGCCCGAGGAGACGGTTGAAGAGGGTGGACTTCCCCACGTTGGGGCGGCCCACGATGGCGACGATGGGAAGCGGCTCGCTCACGCTGCGGCCTTCGTGTCGAATCCGATCTGGATCGGGACGCCGAGGCGAGCCTCGAGGTCGCTCCGGGTGCGGTCGTCGAGGAAGACTTCTCCCTCCTTGAGGCAGTTCGGAGGCAGGAGCACGCGATCGCCTGCGCCGTGCGCGAGGAGCGCGCGCTCGATGTCCGCTCCGACCAGGAGACCGCTCACGGTCACAGTCTCTCCGAAGTAGTCGTTCGTCACCGTGCAGACCGTGGCCTCCACGCCATCGGGCGCGCGCTCGCGGAGAAGGCGCTCGATGGTTGGGCTCGCGCTCGTGCCGGTGACGACGACCACGCGCTCCCGGGCGCCGTTCCGTGGGCGGATGTCGTCCTCCGCCTTGGCCCATCGGTCCATGGTGGAGCGGAGCATGCCGATCCCGTTCTCGAGCTGCAGAAATCCTTCGTAGGCGCGCGCGGGTGGTACCGGCTCGTCCGCGAGCACGTACATCTCGTCGGCCGCGAACACGACCCTGCTCGAGAAGCGCTTCTGGAAGCCCCGGGCGAGACGCGCCGTCTCGGCGAGCGCCGCGCGGGCGTCATCGGCCGTGAACGTGCGGAGCTGCGGCAGGCGCGCGCGGTGCTTCGTGAGCCCGACCGGGACCACGGCGATCGTGCGCACGGCGGGATGCCGCTCTCCCAGCTCCTCGATCGAGCGGGTGAGGATCGCGCCGTCGTTGATGCCGGGACAGATGACGAGCTGCGTGTGCATCTCGATTCCCGCGGCGACCAAGCGGTCGATCTGCTCCATGATTCGGCCTGACTTCGGGTTCTTCATGAGCCGGACGCGCACCTCGGGGTCGGTGGCGTGCACCGAGACGTAGAGGGGCGAGAGCCGCTCGTCGATGATCCGCTGGAACTCGGCGTCGCCGAGGTTCGTCAGCGTGATGAAGTTTCCATGGACGAACGAGAAGACGTAGTCGTCGTCCTTGATGAGAAGCTCCCGCCGGACGCCCTTCGGATGCTGATAGACGAAGCAGAAGACGCAGTTGTTGTGGCACCGCTTGGGCTGCCTGGCCTCGAATGCGGCGCCGAAGGGGACGCCGTACTCGCGGATCCCCTGGACGACGCGCTCGCGGCTGTCCTGGCCGAGCACGCGGAGCGTCAGCTCCTCCTCGGAGATCTGGGAGCCGAAGTCGATCTCATCGTGGAGGACGATCCCGTTGATCTCGAGGATCCGCTCCCCCGGCATGAGTCCGAGCCGGGCGGCGAGCCCCTTGGGGTCAACCGTTGCGATGGTGAAGGGATCGCTGAGGCCGATCACGGTGTTGGCTCCTGCGTGGGCATACGGCGAACTGGCGAATTATGAAGCACTTCGCTCTCTTGGATCAAGGAACACGGGACGTGCGGGCGCGCCGTCCTCGGAGGGAAACTGGAGCGGGCAACGGGATTTGAACCCGCGACCTTCAGCTTGGGAAGCTGACACTCTACCACTGAGTTATGCCCGCTCCCGATGTCGTTCCGTTACCAGTCAGCCTAGGCGGTCAGGGCGTGGGGGTCAAGCTCAAACGGGACATGAGATTTCCACGCTCAGCGCTCGACGGCGCTCGCGATCGACTTCGCCACCTCGGGAAACTGCTCCGCGGCCTCGAGGTCGAACCACGTCACCTCGCCGGTGGTCCGGAACCAGGTTTCCTGGCGCTTGGCGAGCTGCCGCGTGCGCAGGGCGATCGTGTCGACCGCCGCCTCCAGGGAGTATTGCCCGCGCAGATGAGCCAGGAGCTCCCGGTACCCGAGGGTGTGGAGGCCGGGAGCGTTCGGCGGATATCCGGCCTCGAGCAGCGCGCGCGCCTGATCCAGGAATCCATCCGCGAGCTGATCCCGGATCCGGTCCACGATCCGCCTGGCCAGGAGCGCGCGGCTCCAGCGGATGCCGAAGCGGTGCGCCGCGATCCCCTTCCGGCGGCGTTCGCGCCGAAGCTCCGTGATGGGCCGGCCCGTGAGCGCATGGACCTCGAGCGCGCGGATCACGCGAACCGAATCGCCGGGCAGGATCGCGGCCAGCGCGGCCGGATCCACCCGCGCGAGATCGGCGCGGAGCGCGTCCAGCCCCTCGCGCCTGAGCCGTTCGTCGAGCGCGGCGCGAAGCGCCGGATCGCGCTCCGGGCCCTCGAAGAGGCCATCCAGGAGCGCGCGCAGGTAGAGTCCCGATCCGCCGACCACGATCGCGGTGCGGCCGCGCGAGGTGATCTCCTCGAGGACAGGGGCCGCCTCCCGCGCGTACCGGCCGGCGCTGTAGATCTCGTCGGGCGCGAGGAACGATGCGAGGTGATGCGGCGCGACGGTGCGGTCTTTCGCGCTCGGAGCCGCGGTGCCGACCTCGAGCCCGCGGTAGATCTGCCGCGAGTCGGCGCCGACGACCTCGCCGGCGAGGGAGCGTGCGAGATGGAGCGCGATCTCGCTCTTCCCTCCGGCGGTCGCGCCGAGGAGGACGACGGGGATCACGCGCGCCACGGCTGGAGCCTTCGGATCAGCGCCGCCCGAAGCGGCGATCCAGCTCCTCCAGGGGAACGCGGACGTAGGTGGGACGTCCGTGTGGATCGCCGTGCGGGAGGCTCGTCGCGAAGAGCCGGTCGAAGAGGGCGCGGCGCTCGACCGGATCGAGCGGCTGTCCGGATCGGACCGCCGCATGGCAGGCCCAGCTCTTCGCGATCCGCTCCTCCGGCGGGTCGTCGCGCGTGATCTCGCCGTGCGTTTCCTCGCCCGCCAGGAGCCGCTTCAGGGCGTCGATCGCGGTCTCCTCGGCCAGCGCCGCAGGCACCCCGCGGATCGCGACCTGGCGCTCGCCGAACAGGGAGACCTCGTAGCCGAGCCTCCGGACGAGCGGCTCCATCGAGAGGAGCTCCTCCAGCTCCGGCGGACTCAGATCGAGGACGCGCGGGAAGAGGAGATGCTGGCTCGGGCCCGATTCGCCGCACAGGTGGATGCGCGCGTCCTCGTAGAGCACGCGCTCGTGCGCGGCGTGCTGGTCCACGATGACCAGCCCGCCGCGGATCGGCGCGAGAAGGTAGCGGTCGTGGAGCTGCCAGATGGGAACCTCGATCTCGGTGAGGCTCTCCTTCACGTCCGCGGTGACGACGCGCTCGCGCCCCCACTGCGATCCCGCTACGACCTCGCGTGACGCATCGAACAGGTGCCCGGCGGCGCCCGCTCCCGAAGCGTATCCCGGCGGGCCCTCGGCCACCGCCTCGTGCCCGGGATCGGCGCCGGGCTCGAGGACGAGGGCGCCGCCGCCCGCGCTTCCCTCCTCCGGGACCATGGAGCCCGCCGGGGGAACGCCGAGCGCGACCGGGACGTAGACGCGCATCGCGCTCTCCACCGCGCGCCGCGTGGCCTGAAAGAGCGCCGATTCGTCCCGGAAGCGAATCTCGCGCTTCGTGGGATGCACGTTCACGTCGATCTGCGATGGATCGATGTCGATCAGCACGAGCGCCACCGGATGGCGGTCGCCCGGGATGAGATTTCCAAAGCCCTGGCGGAGCGCGGCCGCCATCGTGGAGGACGCGATCACGCGTCCGTTCACCGCGAAGATCTGCTGCTCGCGGTTGGCGCGCGCCATCTCGGGCGCGCCGAGAACGCCGCGGAACCGGAAGCCTGCCCCGTCGTGCTCGAAGGGGGCCGCGCTCTCGGCCGAGCCGCGTCCGTAGAAGACCTGCCAGCGCTCGAGGAGGTCGGCCGCCGTGGGCAGCTCCGTGTCCTCGCGCCCCTCGACCCGGAACCGCCAGTGGACCTCCGGCGACACGAGGGCGTAGCTCCAGACGACCCGCGCGAGCGCGCGGACCTCGGCCTCGCGCGAGCGGAGGAATCGCTTCCGGGCGGGCGTGTTGAAGAAGAGATCCTCGACCGACACGGTGGTGCCGACGGCACGACCCACGCCGGACACCGAGATCACCATGCCGCCCAGGATCTCCACCTGGGTGCCGGTCAGCTCCTCCGCGGCGCGGGTCGAGAGGGTGAGCCGGGAGACCTCGGCGATCGAGGCCAGCGCCTCCCCGCGGAACCCGAGCGTCGCGATCCCGTCGAGGTCCTCGGCCCGCTCGAGCTTGCTCGTCGCGTGCCGGCGCACGGCCAGGAGCGCGTCCTCGCGCCCCATCCCCGAGCCGTCGTCCTGCACGCGGATCGACCGGTCGGGATTCGACGCGGACTGTATCGCGATGAGGCGGCTCCCAGCGTCGAGCGCGTTCTCGATCAGCTCCTTGGCGACGGCGGCGGGACGGTCCACGACCTCGCCGGCGCGTATCTTCGCGACGACCGAGGGATCGAGGATCCGGATGATGGCCATCTACGCCAGCCGGAGGACGGGCAGCTCGCGCGGGAACCGGGAGAGGAACACGCCGCCCTTCTCTTCGACGACGACGTCCTCCTCCAGCGAGACGAGACCATGCTCGGGAAGGTGGATGCTCGGCTCGAGCGTGTACACCGCGCCGAGCCGGACCGGCTCGTACGGCTCCTCTCCGTATCGCTCCCAGCGCGGGCCGAGCACGCCGCCTCCGTCGTGCACCGCCCGCCCGAGGTGGTGTCCCAGGGCGTGCGCGTACTCGGTATACCCGAGCTCGCGCAGCCGGTCGCGCGCGAGCTGGTCGATCTGCCACCCCATCGTGCCCGGAATCAGGGCGCGGGCGGCCTGATCGATCGCTTCCACGACGGCGGCGTAGGCGCGGCGGACCGGCTCGGGAGCGTCCTCGCGGCCCCGCCCCACGTACCAGAGGCGCTGGAGGTCGGAGCAGTAGCCGTCTCGCGTGATGCCGAAATCCATGTGGACGACGCACCCCTCGGTCACCGGCTCCTCGCCGGGACCCACGTGGCCGATCGGGGCCCGTGCGCCCACGGTGACGGTCGGGCAGTGGTGGATTGGCCACGCCGTCCTCGCGCCGGCGCGCGCGGCCTCCTCGTGGAACATCGCCGCGATCTCCCGTGCGGTGACTCCGAGGCGGAGCCGCGACCGCACGCGGTCGAACATGCCCTCCGTCTCCTCGATGGTGCGGACGATGCGCTGGCGCTCCTCCGGGAGCTTGATGTTCCGAAGCTGGAAGAGGAGCGGCGCGGCGCTCACGAGCTTGCCCGCATACGG
>JAEHDN010000026.1 GCA_016880395.1 Candidatus Eiseniibacteriota bacterium | reverse complement strand
GCGATGGCCGTGGAGACCTCGGCGATGTTCCGGACCTGGGCGGTCAGATTGATCGCCATGAAATTGACGGTGTCGGTGAGGTCCTTCCAGGTCCCGGCCGCGTCGGGCACCTGCGCCTGGCCGCCGAGCCGCCCTTCCGTTCCGACCTCGCGCGCCACGCGCGTCACCTCGGACGCGAACGAGTTGAGCTGGTCGACCATGGTGTTGATCGTATTCTTGAGCTCGAGGATCTCGCCCCGCACGTCGACCGTGATCTTCCGCGAGAGATCGCCGCGCGCGACGGCCGTGGTCACGTCGGCAATGTTCCGCACCTGGGCGGTGAGATTGTTGGCCATGGAGTTCACGGAATCAGTGAGATCCTTCCACGTGCCGGCCACGCCGGGCACGATGGCCTGGCCGCCCAGCTTCCCGTCCGTGCCCACCTCGCGAGCCACGCGCGTCACCTCGGACGCGAACGACCGGAGCTGGTCGACCATCGTGTTGATGGCCTCCTTGAGCTGGAGGATCTCGCCCCGGACGTCGACCGTGATCTTCTTGGAGAGATCCCCGCTCGCCACCGCGATCGTCACGTCCGCGATGTTCCGGACCTGGGCCGTGAGGTTGTTGGCCATCGAGTTCACGCTGTCGGTGAGATCCTTCCACGTGCCCGCGACCTCCGGAACGACGGCCTGGCCACCCAGCTTCCCGTCGGAGCCCACCTCGCGCACGACGCGGGTGACCTCGGACGTGAAGACGGCGAGCTGCTGGATCATCTTGTTCACGATGGTGGCCGAGCGGAGGAATTCCCCCTGGAGCGGGCGGCCGTCCACCTCGAGCCGGACGCTCTGGAGAAGATCGCCCCGGGCGACCGCGGAGATCGCGTTGGTCACCTCGCGGGTCGGCCAGAGGAGATCCTCGATGAGTGTGTTGATGGAGCCTTCCATCTCGCCCCAGGCGCCCTTCGGGCTGCCGAGACTGACGCGCTGGCGGATGCGGCCCTCGCGGCCGACGACCTGGCCGACGCGCTCCAGCTCGAGCGAGGTGCGGCCGAGCGAGCCGACGATGTCGTTGAAGCTGTCGGCGATCTTGCCCGCGAGCCCGGTCCGGTCGCCGGGGAGTCGGGCCGAGAAATCGCCGGCGCGAACCGCTTCCAGGGCGGCGAGCAGCTCGCGTGGATCGAGCGCCGAGATGTCAGCGAGGTCGGGAGTGGCAGCCACGGGCGTAGCCGTTTCCGGTGGGTTCATTAGGTTGTCCCCGAAGCGATTGGTCGAAGGAGTGAGGCGTGTTCGAGGACTCGTAGAGAGTCCCGGGACCTCTCTTCAATTCTAGGACGCGGAGGAAGAGCGGCTGCAAGCGTTAC
The DNA here is from genome assembly GCA_016880395.1 of Candidatus Eiseniibacteriota bacterium. GTDB lineage: Bacteria > Eisenbacteria > RBG-16-71-46 > SZUA-252 > SZUA-252 > WS-9. The sequence goes on along the minus strand of JAEHDN010000026.1, from coordinate 5,023 downwards.
GTGAAGAAAGGAGAAAAAAACCTGGCGTGCCCGGCTCTGGGGGGGCCAAACGAAAGAGGCCGGGGGTGAGCCCGGCCTCGGAGATGCAATGGTTGCGGGGAGAGGATTTGAACCTCTGACCTTCGGGTTATGAGCCCGACGAGCTACCAGGCTGCTCCACCCCGCGACATGATACTGTCCCATGCCGGGCCGCCTGTAAAGGGGGATTCTCCACCAGGCCGAGCGCCTTCAAAACCACGTTGCCGCAACGCGGTGGACGGCATCTGAACATCCAGGGAACACGCCGGAGAGCAGCTGCATGGACCGCCGTGGAGGGCTGCCGCCGCACGATCTTGGGCCGCGACGGCCCATTCCATGAATCTGGAGAGTGGCTTGATTCCTGACCGGCTGTCCCGCTACCGGATCCTCGAGGAGATCGGCTCGGGGGGCATGGGTGTGGTCTACCGGGCGCGCGACGAGCGGCTGGACCGGGACGTCGCTCTCAAGATCCTCCGCACGGCCGGGGCCAAGGACGAGGCCGCGCGGAAGCGCTTCAAGCAGGAGGCGACCGCGCTCTCGCGGCTCAGCCACCCCTACATCAACACCGTCTTCGACTTCGACTCTGCGGACGGCCTCGATTTCCTCGTGCTCGAGCTGGTGGACGGCCGCCGGCTGGAGGAGCGGCTCGAGTCCGGCCCGCTCCCCGAGCGCGAGGTCCTGACCTACGGAGCGCAGATCGCTGCCGCCCTGGCCGCGGCGCACGAGGCGGGAATCATCCATCGCGATCTCAAGCCGGGGAACGTGATCGTGAACGCGAAGGGGGCGGTCAAGCTCCTCGACTTCGGACTTGCGCTCCTTGGCCCTGGCGCAACACCTGGCTCGGAGACCCGGACCCTCAGCCAGACGGGGTACGTCGTCGGCACGATCGGCTACATGTCGCCGGAGCAGCTGCTAGGGCGCGAGATCAACGAGCGGAGCGACCTCTACTCGCTCGGCACCCTCCTCTACGAGATGGCGAGCGGCCACCGCCCCTTCACCGGATCGCCCGCGGCCGCGCTCATCGATGAGATCCTGAATCGCACGCCGTCTCCGCCCCGCGCGCCGGGATGGCCGCTCGACCCGAGGCTCGAGACGCTGATCCTCGACCTCCTCGAGAAGGACCCGGGCCGCCGGCCCGAGACCGCCGCGCGCGTGGAGGAGACGCTCCGCTCGATCCTCGAGGGCCCGCCGCGAGCGGGCGGCGCCGAAGCCCCGGCTCGCTCCAGCATCCGCTCGCTCGCCGTCCTGCCGCTCGAGAACCTGTCGGGCGATCCGGAGGAGGAGTACTTCGCGGACGGCATGACCGAGGCGCTCATCCTCACGCTCGCGCAGATCGACGCGTTCCGAGTCGCCTCCCGCACGTCGGTGATGCGCTTCAAGGGCACGCGCGCCCCGCTTCCCGAGATCGCACGGGCGCTCCAGGTCGAGGGGGTGGTCGAGGGGACGGTCGCGCGATCCGGTGGACGGGTGCGGATCACGGCCCAGCTCATCGACGCGAGCACCGACCGCCACCTCTGGGCCAAGGGCTATGAGCGCGAGATGAGCGACGTGCTCGCGCTCCAGGGCGAGGTGGCCACGGCCATCGCCGAGGAGATCCGGGGCCAGGTGACGCCGCAGGCGAGCGCGCGTCTGGCGCGCGCGCGGCGCGTCGATCCGCTCGCGTACGAGGCGTACCTGCGCGGGCGCTTCCACTGGAACCGGCGGTCGGAGGAGGGGATCCGGAAGGGCATCGAGTACTTCCAGGAGGCGATCCGCCTCGATCCGCTCTACGCGCAGGCCCACGCGGGACTCGCGCAGGCGTACGACACCCTGGGGAGCTACTCCTTCATCACGCCCGAGGAGGCGTACACGCGGGCCCGCGTGGCTGCGGCCCACGCGCTCGAGATCGACGACAACCTGTCCGACGCGCACGTCGCGATGGGGGGCGTGTTCATGAACCACCTCTGGGACTGGGCGGGATCCGAGAATCACTTCCGGCGGGCGATCGCCGCCGATCCGAACAACGCGGGGGCGCACCACTGGTACAGCGACCTCCTCTCGGCCCTGGGACGCGGCGCGGAGGCCGTGGCGGCCATCCGCCGTGCACAGGTCCTCGATCCGCTCAGTCTGACCGTGAACATGTCGCTCGGCGCCAGCCTGTTCTACGCGCGCCGCTACGAGGACGCGATCGAGCAGCAGCGGCGCACGCTCGAGCTTGATCCGGGCTTCGCGCCCGCGCATCGCATGCTCGGCGGCGCGCTCGAGCAGCTCGGCCGGTACGACGAGGCGATCGCGGCCTATCAGACCGGCGTCTCACTCTCCAGCGATCTCGCCGCCACGGCGCTCCTCGCGCACACGTACGCCCGGTCGGGGCGGCCGGAGGAGGCGCGCGGGATCCTGGTGGCTCTGCATGCGGGCGGGGAGGGACGCTATGTGTCTCCCTACTCCGAGGCCGCGATCTACACGGGGCTGGGTGAGACGGAGGCGGCGTTCGAGAGGCTGGAGCGCGCGTACGCGATTCGCGACCGAGGCATGGTCTGGATCAAGGTCGCGCCACGCCTCGATCCGCTGCGCGGCGACGCGCGGTTCGGGGGACTCCTCCAGCGGATGAACCTAGCGAACGGCGCCGGACGGCCCAAGAGCGCCACGGCGAAGCGCGTCTAGCGGGTGCCGCTCGAGGCGGGCTCCTTGTAGCGGTAGAGGATCTCGCCCTCTTTCACGAGATGGAACCGCTCGCGCGCGATCCGTTCGGTCAGCATCGGGTCGCGGGCCCGCTCCTGGCGACGGCGCTCGGCGTCGTTCATCCGCAGCGCCAGCTCCACCTTCTCCCGTCGGAGCGTCTCGGTCTCGCGCTTCAAGCCGGCGATCCGGATGAGGCCGGTGTCGCTGAGGAGGAAGGAGTAGGCGAGGAATCCGGCCACGGCCGCTGCCGCCATGAGGACCAGGCGACGGCGCGCGCGCGACGGCCGGTCGTCGGGCCGGCGGCGGAGGAAACGGCGGACCGGAGGCTGCTTCGGGCTCTCGTACGGCGACCGCATCATGCCGGCACCCCCTCGCGCGCGGCCGCGCGGCGGAAGGCCGATCGGCCCGGGTAGCGGGCCTCGTCCGCCAGGCGCTCCGCAATGCGCAGAAGCTGGTTGTACTTCGCGATCCGGTCGCTCCGGGAGAGCGACCCCGTCTTGATCTGTCCTGCGTTCACGGCGACGGCGAGATCCGCGATGGTGGTGTCCTCGGTCTCGCCGGAGCGGTGTGAAATGACCGTTGTGTAGGCGGCGCGCGTGGCCATGTCGATGGCGTCGAGCGTCTCGGTCACCGTGCCGATCTGGTTCAGCTTGATGAGGATCGAGTTCGCCACGCCCTCGTCGATCCCCCGGCGGAGGATCTCGGGGTTCGTGACGAACACGTCGTCTCCGACGAGCTGGATCGTCGCGCCGCGGTCCGCGGTGAGCTTCTTCCAGCCCTCCCAGTCTCCCTCGGCGAGGCCGTCCTCGATCGAGACGATTGGATACCGGCGCGCGAGATCGCTCAGGAACTCGATCATCCCGTCGGTGTCCATGGCCTTCCCGCCCTCGAGCGTGTAGCGGCCGTTCTCGTAGAGCTCCGACGCGGCCACGTCGAGCGCGAGCGCGATCTCGTCGCCGGGGCGGTAGCCCGCCTTCTCGATCGCGCGGAGGAGGAAGTCGAGCGCCTCGGCGTTGCTCTTGAGATTCGGCGCGAAGCCTCCCTCGTCACCGACCGCGGTGACGAGGCCGCGCTCGTGGAGGAGCTTCTTCAGCGTGTGGAACACCTCGGATCCCGCGCGGAGCGCCTCGGGGAAGGAGTCGAACCCCACCGGGACGATCATGAATTCCTGGATGTCGAGGTTGTTGTCCGCGTGCGCGCCGCCGTTCACCACGTTCATGAGCGGCACAGGCAGCGTTCGCGCGTTCGCGCCGCCGAGATAGCGGTAGAGGGGCAGCGCGTGGGCGTCAGCGGCCGCCTTGGCGCAGGCCATGGAGACGCCGAGAAGTGCGTTGGCGCCGAGCTTCTTCTTGCTGGCCGTGCCATCGAGCTGGATCAGGAGCCGATCGATCGCGGCCTGATCGGCCGCATCCTCGCCGACGAGCGCGGGGGCGATCGTCTCGTTCACGTGGGCCACGGCCTTGGCGACGCCCTTTCCGAGGAAGCGCTTGGAGTCGCCGTCCCGGAGCTCGAGGGCCTCCCGGGACCCGGTCGACGCGCCCGAAGGCACCGCGGCCCGGCCGAGCGCACCACCGACCAGGGCGACCTCGGCCTCCAGCGTGGGCTGCCCGCGGGAGTCGAGGATCTCCCGCGCGAACACCGATTCGATTTCGGTCATAGTAGCAAGGCACGCTAGAGCTTGGCCAAGTTGGCCGTCAAGGGAAAAGCCTTGACGCCCCCGGAACGGGACCCCTAGCGTGCGCGCCCGAGCCTTCCTGTCCGTCCCCGGCCGGTCACGGAGCCCCGGGCCCCCGGATCCCGCGAAACTTGGCCGGTGGCACCGACGTAGAGTGCATGAAGGGTTTCGCGGAGAGCCGCCTCTGGACGTGGCAAGCGACGAACGAGAGCTCGTGGAGCGGTGCCTGGAGCGCGATGAGCGCGCGTACCGGGAGCTGGTCCGGCGATATCAGGGGGCGGTCATGAACCTCGCCTGGAAGATCACCGGCAGCGCAGACGACGCGGCCGAGGTGGCCCAGGAGACCTTCATCCGTGTGCTCCGGTCGCTCGGCACCTACGACCCGTCGCGGCCCTTCCGCACGGGGCTCTTCAAGATCACGTCGAACCTGGCCCTGGACGCCATCCGCCGTCGCAAGCGACGGCCGATCGCCCTCGAGGACCTGGCGGACGAGGAAGGCCCGGCGATCGACCCGGCGGATTCCGGTCCGGCCCCCGACGAGGGGTACCGGATCCAGCAATCGGACGCCCGGTTCGAGAGCCTGCGTGCGTCTGCTGCTCTCGTGGTCGCGCGTCGAGCCGGCGCCGGGCGTCTACGACGACGCGGACCTCGACGCGATCGAGCAGTCCG
>JAEHDN010000235.1 GCA_016880395.1 Candidatus Eiseniibacteriota bacterium | reverse complement strand
TCGCGACCGACCTCACGCCCGGGATGCTCGACGCGGCGCGCGCGTTCCTTGCTTCACGGGGCGTGAGCAACGTCGAGTTCCGCGAGGCCGACGCGACCCGCCTGCCCTTCGAGGACGGCTCCTTCGAAGTTGTGACCTGCCGCATCGCACCCCATCACTTTCCCGATGTGCGCGCCTTCGTGAGCGAAGCCCATCGCGTCCTCCGGCCCGGCGGCCTCGCCATCGTGGTCGACAACGTCGTTCCGGAGGACGAGCCGGCGGCCGCGTTCATCAACCAGTTCGAGAAGACCCGCGATCCGAGCCACGTCTGGGCCTATCCGCCCTCCCGCTGGATGGAATTCTTCGAGCAGGCGGGGTTCCGCGATCTCCACGTCGAATCGTTCCACAAGGCCATCGAGTTCGAGGCCTGGACCGATCTCAAGACGATGGATGCGGCCACCAAGGGGCGTCTGCGGGAGATGCTGGTGGAGGCGCCGCCGAAGGCGCTCGACGCGCTCTTCCCCGAGGATCGCGAGGGAGCGCTCTGGTTCTACCTGCACGAGCTTCTGATCCGAGGGGTGAAGTGATCCGGGGCGTGAGGCGGGCTGCGTAGATCGTCGGGCTCGAGCCCTGCGGGTCAGATCTTGCGGACTACGGACACCTCGAGAATTCGCTGCCCCTTCCGCTCCATCAGATTGCCGCGGATCTCCACGTGATCGGAGACCATCGACATGCACTGCTTGAACGGATCGGGGATGCCCTGGAAGGTGAGGGGCGCCATCGCGCGGATGTGGTCGATGGAGAGCATGTAGAGATCGCCCTGCTCGGTGAGGATCCCCATGCACACGTCCCCGGCCACGCACTTGAGACCGCATTCCTTGTGCTGGGGGCCGAGCAGCCCCTTCTCGATGTAGCAGTAGTAGTCCACGATCTCGCCACGCACCGTGACCCGATGCTTGCCGGTTCCGGGCGGGCAGACCTGGCCGGTTGTGGGAACCTTCGAAGGCGTGGCCGCCTTCGGTGCGATCCCGGAGCCCGCGATCGCCGGATCCACTCCCCCTCGAAGGGCGGCTCCGGCGACGCCGAGTGCGATGTAGATGAGAACGGCGATCCCCGCGACCAGGTAGCGTTTCATGTGAGACATGATAGCAACCCCACCTCGGGTGAACGCACTATACGAAGGGATTAGTGAGGCTGGTCCACGGGTTGTGCGCGCAGCCAGCCCACGTAGGCCCAGAGGGCTTCGAGGTCCCCGGGCTCCAGATGCTTGCGATAGGACGGCATGTGGAGCGGGGCCCGGCGGAGGAAGAATTGCGCCGCGGGGTTATCGCGGAAGCGGCGGCCCACGCCGTCCTCGACCCATTCGCGGAACTCGGCCTCGCTGCTGACCAGCTCCGGGAAGTCAGCTCCGTCCCAGGGTGGGACGTAGCCCTTGAGCGATCCCGGATTGGGTCGCGCCAGGCGCCCACCGGGACCGTGGCATCCGACGCAGCCCAGCTCCTCCGCGCGGTCGCGGCCGTGGAGCGCGAGCGAGTCGTCCGGGGCTACCTCGCCGCTCACCGCCATGACGTAGGCGACGAGGTCGTCGATCTGGGACGAGGTGAGCCGCCGGCCGAACGCGGGCATGCGAAGGGCTCCGTGCATGCGCTCCGCCTTCCAGTCGGGATCCCCGTGCCGCGCCCGGGTGCCGCCGTCCCGGATCCACTCCCGCACCTCGGCGGCGTTCTTGGCGTACATCATGAGCGTCCCCTCGTACGAGGGAACCGTCTTCTCGTCACGGCCCGGGTTGGCGGTGCCCCGGATACCCTCGGGGCCGTGGCAACCGAAGCAGCCTTCCGCCTCGGCGAGCCGCCGCCCGCGCTCGACGCCCGTCAGCTGGGCGCGTGTGAGAAAGGCGAGAACCCCGATCCCGAGGACCAGGGCTCCCACGGCGGCCAGCGCGAGGACGCGAGGCTTCACGACGATGTGCGGGGGATTAGTGCGTCGTCTCGGGTGCGAGCTTGGCGGACGCAACCTCGATCGACTTCATCCCGTTGCGCTCGCTCATCGTGCCGCTGATCTCAACCTTCTTGCCCGCCCAGTCCTTCGTCTTCTTGTACGCGACCGTGCTGTCATGGGGCGGCGTGAGCAGGTACAGATCGCCCGCCGCGGTGAGCAGCCCCATGGGCATTCCCTTCGAGATGCAAAGCTGCGCGCACTGGGCGTGCTTCGCGCCGCTCGCGCCATGGCCCAGATAACAGCCGGTGTCGACGATCTCGCCAACAGCCGTCATCGTGTGGGCCTTGCCGGCCTCGTGCTCCCCTTCATGCGCGATCGCGGTTCCGCCCATCGTGAGAAGGGTCGATACCGCAAGGGCGCCGAGAATTCGTCGCATTGTCCATTCCTCCTGGAGGTGAAGGGCGACATCCGGCGAGCCGGTCAACCGGCCCGCCTCGAAACGTACCGGGTAAAACCGCCCGGCGCAACGCTAGGTTCCACAGGGTTTTGGAAACCCCCGGCAGCGGTCCGGCGGGGGAGACGGACTACATCCATTCACGATGCCCGCCGGCGGGTTCCGATTCGGTCCGACGGCCGGAAATCCATGGTCAGAGACAGATTCAGCCCCTCGAGGGTACACCCCGCCCCGACCCTAGCGGTGAAGGGCAGCGCGGAGCGCACCTTCCAGGATGGGATGGCGAAACGCGTAGCCGGAGGAGAGAAGGCGGGTCGGCTCGACCCGCTGGCTTCCGAGCAGGAGCTCGTCCGCCATACCCCCGAACGCCAGTCGCGCGGCCGCGGCCGGGAGCGGCAGGATGGCGGGGCGGTCGAGCACGCGCCCGAGCGTGCGCGCGAAATCGGCCTGGGGCACCGGCTCCGGCGCGACGGCGTTCCAGGGGCCGCTCCGCTCGTCGTGCTCCATGACGAAGGCGATCGCGCCGACCAGATCATCGATCCCGATCCAGCTCACGTACTGCCGCCCCGATCCTACCCGCCCGCCCAGACCGAGTCGAAAGGGCGTGGCCATCAGCGGGAGCATCCCGCCCGCGCCGCTCAGGACGACACCGATCCGTGGAATCGCGAGCCGGATGCCGGCGTGTGCCGCGGGATCGGCGGCGGACTCCCACGCGCGGCAG
>JAEHDN010000234.1 GCA_016880395.1 Candidatus Eiseniibacteriota bacterium | reverse complement strand
TTCCCCGAGCTGGACGCCGAGCAGTTCACCGTCGTCGGCTACGGGGAGCGGCAGCCCATCGCGACCAACACGACGTCGCTGGGCATGGCCAAGAACCGCAGGGTCGAGTTCAAGGTGCTGAACAAGGAAGCGCTCCGGCGCGAGAACACGAAGCAGCAGTTCGTTCCCAAGGAGTAGGTTCCGCCGGGTCGGGTTCGGGGATGGCGGGGAGGGACCTGTTCCTGGCCGATGTGGGGTTGATCGTGTCCGTATCGCGAGATGCGGCGCGGTCTTCCCCCATCGGAGCAGGGCCGGGAGCGACTCTCAAGATCCCTTCCGAGAGGACCGATAGTACCGTCAGGCGACTTCGCGTCCCGTGAGGCGCGAAGGGCGTGCTCCGCCAAGGATGGCGGAGATCGTGTGCAGGGGCCGCAGTGATGCGGCCCCATTTTCTTTGCGTCGGGCCGCCCCCCAGCTTCGCCATGAGTCCCGCGATCGCCCGTTGATCGGAGCGCGCCTTCGTGGTATCATGCGTCGGTTCCGCATCAGAATCGGTTGATCCTTCCCGGTTGTGGGTCGATCGAAGAGAACTCCTCCTCGCGAATCCCCGAACGCCAGGAGCAGAAGCTCGTCCGTGCCTGCGGTCGCGAGTGTTCTCAGCCTCACGAAATTCGCGGCCTTCATGGCCGATTCCCATCGCTACGCCCCCCGCCGAATGCGCATCGACAACGGGCCGCCGTCGGGCCGAGCTCCTCCGTAATCCCACCAGCCTTACGTTCGCAGTCCTAACTCACCTCAAGAGTTCGATGGAGGCAACCATGAACAAGCCGAATGTCGCCGTCCTCGCCCTGGCCGCGCTTCTCGTCGCCGCTCCCGCGCTCGCCCGTCCCGCGGAACGCTGGGCCAACTCCGAGAATGAGCGCAAGAGCGACGCAGGCGAGATCCTGTATCGCTGCGGCACCGACGAGACGGGCCCGAGGGTGCCGGTGCTCCAGGCGCAGATCGATCGACTGATGGCCGAGGGCCGCTTCCAGGCCGGCGGGCAGATTCCGGTCTACTTCCACGTCATATACTCCGGGAGTGAAGGGAACGTCAGCGACGCGGATCTCGACGCGCAGATCCTCGTGATGAACCGCAACTACGCGGGCCGCGATTACAACGGCAACGTGGTCTCGGGCGCCGCCAACACCGGCTACACGTTCGTGAAGGTCGGCACCTCGCGCACGAACAGCCGCAAGTGGTTCAAGATGACCCCGGGCACGGGCCCGGAGTCGCAGGCCAAGAACGCGCTGGCCGTGTCGCCGGGCAGCACGCTCAACATCTACACCTGCAAGCCGGGGCAGAATCTCCTCGGCTGGGCCGTGTTTCCCTTCTCGAGCCAGGCCGGGACGAACCAGGACGGCGTCGTGATCCACTACGGATCGCTGCCGAACGGCTATCTGTCGCCGTACAACCTGGGCGGGACCGCCACGCACGAGGTAGGGCATTATCTCGGCCTCTACCACACCTTCCAGGGCGGGTGCGACACCGGGAGCTGCTCCACCAGCGGAGATCTCGTCTGCGACACACCGGCGCAAGGCACCGCCACGTCGGGCTGCCCGTCGGGCAAGGACACCTGCCCGGCGACCGGCCTCGACCCCATCCACAACTACATGGATTACTCGACGGACATCTGCTACACGAACTTCACGGCCGGCCAGGACACCCGCATGAACGCGGTGGTGAACCAGTATCGCTCCTGGATCGGGAACGTCCGCGTGGCGAACGGCGGCTCCGGGCAGAACGCGCGCGATCTGGCCGGAACGGCGACGACCTTCCGGGCCGTGCCGAACCCCTTCAATCCGCGGACCAAGATCGAGTTCTCGACCCGCGCGGCGGCGCACGTGTCCGTGCGCGTCTTCGACATCCAGGGACGTCTGGTTGCGACGCTCGTGGACCGGAACCTCGAAGCCGGGAGCCACACCGCGGACTTCGACGGCGAGAGGCTCGCGAGCGGCGTCTACATGATGGTGCTCCGCGTCCGGGGCGAAGCCCCGGTCGTGCGGAGGATCTCGTTGCTCAAGTGAGCTCCGCGCCCGAGGTGCGGACGGGATGACGAGGCGGGGCCGGCCCGGGTGGGTCGGCCCCCTTGTGTATCATGGACGGGCGATGGCGTTCCCTCACCCTGGACCGGAGGCCCCGTGAAATCCGCCCCGACGATCCGTCCCGGACGCACCTTTCAACTTGAGGATTTCCCCACCGAGAGCACCGCCGGGTTCAAGGACAAGGACGCCGCGCGCGCGCGGCTCGACAAGGATCTAGAGCGGCTCCGCGAGCTCCAGCACATGCTCTACGCCGACGGCCGCTACGCGCTCCTCATCGTGCTCCAGGCCATGGACACCGGGGGCAAGGACGGCACCATCCGGCACGTGATGAGCGGATTCAACCCGGCCGGATGCGTGGTCACGTCGTTCAAGGTGCCGTCGGAGGAGGAGAGCAAGCACGATTTCCTCTGGCGCATCCATCACGCGGTGCCGCCGAAGGGCGTGATCGGCGTGTTCAACCGGTCCCACTACGAGGACGTGCTCGTGGTCCGCGTGCACAAGATGGTACCGAAGAGCGTGTGGAAGGAGCGCTACCGTCAGATCAACGACTTCGAGCGGACCCTCACCGAGAGCGGCACGACGATCCTCAAGTTCTTCCTGCACATCAGCAAGGCCGAGCAGGCACGGCGCCTCAAGGCGCGGATCGAGGACCGGTCGAAGAACTGGAAGTTCTCGGAAGCGGATCTCAAGGAGCGGAAGCTCTGGAGCGAGTACCAGGAGGCCTACGAGGACGCGCTGCGCGAGTGCTCGACCGAATGGGCGCCCTGGGCCGTGATTCCGGCGGACGTGAAGTGGGCGCGCGACTGCATGGTGGCGCGCGCGATGGTCGAGAAGCTCGAGTCGCTCGACCTCCGCTATCCCAAGCCCCAGACGGATCTCGACCTGATCGTGGTGAAGTAGCGGCTACTTCGCCTCGGGCTCCTTGGAACCGGACGCGTCCGGCGTCGCAAGAGCCGGCTTCTTCGCCTCGGCCTTCTCGATCGCCTCCGCCAGCTCGTCCGCTTCGTCCGAGCCCTCCGCGCGAAGCCAGGCCAGCTCCGCCTTGGCACGGTCGATGTCGCCGCTCAGGAGATAGGCCTCGCCCCGGTACTCGTGCGCTTCGTCGTAGTCGGGCTTGATCGTGAGGCAGCGGTCGTACGCCGCGAACGAGGCCTTCAGGTCCCCGGCCTGCCGCGCGGAGTAGCCGAGCATGTTCCAGGCCTCGAAGTAGTCCGGGTCGAGCTTCACAGCCTGCTCGAACTTGCCTCGGGCCTTCCCGAAGCGCTTCGTCGCGTCCTTGGCCTTGCCCGAGGCCTTCTCCTTCTTGGCCTTCTCGACGTCCCGATACCCCGCGGCGTAGAGGCTCTCGGCCTCGACGCGCGTGGCGTTCTTGGCCGCGGCGGCGCTCAGCTTGTCGTCGGCCGCGGCGGACGCGGCGGGTGACGCCTGCGGGGGCGGCTCCTGGCGCGGCGGCGGCGAGGGAGCGGCGGTGCACGGAAGGGCGGCGGCGAGCGAGAGGACGGCGGCGAGGGAGAGAATCACCCAGGCGGCGCGACGGGAAGCCGCGGAACGGAGGCTCGGGACGAGGCGTGTCATGAACGGTTCTCCTGAACGGGACGGCGAGGATTGGACGGACGCCGGGAGGCGCCGGTCGACGATGCTACCAGAACCCAGCCCCTTTCGGTATGCTGCGGCCGTGTTCGGCTCCCGCCGTATCGGCCCGCTCGGGCTCCTGGCCGGGGCGGCGGCCGTGGTCCTGCTCGCGCCTCCCGCGTTTGCGTCGGAGGGGGGCGATCCCGTGGTTCCCCTCCTGCTCGCGCTCACCGTCGTCCTCGCGTCCGCCAAGATCGGAGGCTGGATCGCGACCAGGGTCCGCCAACCCGCGGTTCTTGGCGAGCTGGTGGCCGGCATCCTGATCGGGAACCTCGGCCTCCTCGGTATCCACGCGCTCGATCCGGTGAAGGCGGACGCCACGCTCGCGATCCTGGCGAGCCTCGGCGTGATCGTGCTGCTGTTCGAGGTCGGGCTCGTGTCCACGGTGCCCCAGATGATGCAGGTCGGCGCGTCCGCGCTCCTCGTGGCCGTGCTCGGGGTCGCGACGCCGTTCGCGCTCGGCTGGCTGGCCGGTGCCTGGCTCCTGCCCGGGCAGCCCGCGTACGTCCACGCCTTCCTCGGCGCCGTGCTCACCGCCACGAGCGTCGGCATCACGGCGCGCGTGCTTCGCGATCTCGACGCGACGCGGAGCCGGGAGGCCAAGATCATCCTCGGCGCCGCCGTGATCGACGACGTGCTGGGGCTCGTCATCCTCGCGGTCGTGAGCGGCGTCATCGCCGCGGCCGACCGCGGGGAGGCGGGGGTCTCGATCGGCGCGATCGCGTGGGTCTGCGCGAAGGCGGTCGGATTCCTCGCAGGAGCGATCCTGCTCGGCCGGCTCCTGGCCCCGTGGCTCTTCCGCGCCGCGGCGCTCGTGCGCGTGCGCGGCATCCTCCTCACGGCGGGGCTCCTCTTCTGCTTCTTCCTGTCCTACCTGGCGGCTCGAGCGGATCTGGCGCCGATCGTTGGCGCGTTCGCGGCGGGGCTCATCCTCGAGGGCTCGCACTTCTCGCGGTTCGAGGAGAGCCGCGAGACCACGCTCGAGTCGCTCCTCCATCCGATCTCGACCATCCTCGTGCCCATCTTCTTCGTCCTCACCGGCATGCGGGTCTCGCTCGGAACCTTCGCCGATCCGGCGGTGGTCGGCCTCGCCTCCGCGCTCATCGTGATCGCGTGGGTCGGCAAGCAGGCCTGCTCGCTGGGCGTCCTCCAGAAGGGAGTGGACCGGCTCACCGTCGGCCTCGGCATGGTGCCGCGAGGCGAGGTCGGGCTCATCTTCGCCACCATGGGAGCCAAGCTCACACTCGGAGGAGAGCCGGTGATCTCGCCGGCCACCTACTCCGCCATCGTGATCATGGTCATCGTCACCACGCTGGTCACGCCCCCCGCCCTGCAGTGGAGCATCGAGCGGCGGAAGCGGGCGCTGGCCGCGTAGAAAGGAGCGCGATGCGTTTCCTGGTTCTGGGAGCGGGACTGCAGGGCTTCGCCGCGGCGCTGGACCTGGCGCGCGCGCGCGAGGTGGAGGAGGTCGTCGTCGCCGACGCCGACAGCGGGCGCGCGGGACGCGCGGCCGAGCGCCTGCAGGGCCACGGTGCCGCGGTGCGGTCCGAGGTGCTCGACGTGACCCGCGAGACGCGCCTCGTGGAGCGTCTCCGGGGCTACGACGTGGTGATCTCCGCGGTGCCCTACTTCCTCAACCTCGATCTCACGCGCGCCGCGATCCGGGCCGAGGTCTCCTTCTGCGATCTCGGCGGGAACACCGACGTGGTGCGCGCCCAGGAGGGGCTGGACGCAGAGGCGCGCGACGCGGACATCACGATCGTCCCCGACTGCGGGCTCGCGCCGGGCATGGCGAACGTGCTCGCCGCGGCCGGGATCGCGCGCCTGGACCGCGCCAATGCGGTGCGGATCCGGGTCGGCGGGCTGCCGCTCCACCCGAGGCCCCCGCTCGAGTACATGATGGTCTTCTCCATGCACGGACTCCTCAACGAGTACCTGGGCCGGGCGGTCGCGCTCCGGAACGGCCGGCGGACCGAGATCGAGACCCTGACCGAGGTCGAGGAGCTGACCTTCCCCAAACCGGTCGGCCGGTGCGAGGCGTTCGTCACGCTCGGAGGAACCTCGACCATGCCCTGGACGTACGAGGGGCGGCTCGCGACGCTCGATTACAAGACGGTCCGCTATCCGGGCCACGCCGCCAAGATCCGGCTCCTGCGCGATCTCGGTCTCCTCGACACCGATCCGGTGCCGGTGGACGGCGTCTCGGTGGCTCCCCGGTCCGTCTTCGCGGCCGTGGTGGAGCCAAGGCTGACCTTCCCGAACGAGCCCGATCTCGTGGTGATGCGGGTCGTGGTGGAGGGAACGCGCGACGGGAAGCGGAAGGAGATCGTCTTCGAGATGCTGGACCGGATGGATGCGAAGCGGGGCGTGAGCGCGATGATGCGGACGACCGCCTACCCCACCACGGCAGCGGCCCTCATGATCGCTCGCGGCGAGGTGCCGTTCCGCGGCGTCGCCGCGATGGAGCGCGCGATCCCCGCGGAAGCCTTCCTCCGCGAGATCGGCAAGCACGAGCTCAAGATCGAGGTTCGGGAGCGGACGCCCGCGGCCGCCCGAGCGCCTCGCGGACGCGCGAGCGTAAAGGCCGCCCGAGCGCGGAAGCCAGCACGTCCGAAGCCGCGGACACCCGCTCCAGGTCGATCCCGGTCGAAGCGCCGGAGCGGCTGAGCGCCCAGACGAGATCCTCCGTCGCGACGTTCCCAGCCGCGCCGGGAGCGTAGGGGCACCCGCCGACGCCCCCCGCGGACGAATCGAAGACCGCGATGCCGCGCTCGTAAGCGCAGAGCGCGTTCGCGACCCCCGTGCCGTACGTGTCGTGGAAGTGCATGGCCACGCGCTCCTGCGGCAGCGCGTCGAGGAGCAGGTCGAGGAGATCGTCCACCTCGCCCGGCACCGCCTTCCCGATCGTGTCGCCGATCGATATCTCGTCCACGTCCAGCTCGAGAAGCCGCCGGACCACGTCCACCACCGCGCGCGGCTCGATCCTCCCCTCGTACGGGCACCAGAACGCGGTCGAGACGTAGCCCCGAACGAAGAGCCCCTCCCGCTTGGCCCGCGGAACGACCGGCGCGAACCGATCGATCGATTCCGCGATCGAGGCGTTGATGTTCTTCCGGTTGAAGGTCTCCGAGGCCGCCGTGAACACGGCGATCCCTCCGACCGAGGCCTCGAGCGCGCGGTCGAGGCCTTTCTCGTTCGGGACGAGCGCGGAGTAGCGCACCCCGTCCCGCCGCCGGATGCGCGCGAAGACCTCCGCCGCGTCGGCGAGCTGCGGCACCCAGGACGGCGAGACGAACGCGCTCACCTCGATGTCCTGGTATCCCGCCTCGGAGAGGGCGTCGACGAAGGCGACCTTCGCCTCGGTCGGGATCGGCTCGCGCTCGTTCTGCAGACCGTCGCGCGGGCCGACCTCGACGATGCGCACGGCGGTCATGGGATCGCGCCCTTCGGTCGTCACGACGCGCCACCACCCGGCGCCGCAGCCGACGCGGGCGTGAGCCGCACGAGAACCTGGCCCAGCTCGACCTGATCGCCGTCCGCACAGTGGACCTCGTCGACCTGGCCGTCCTCCGGCGCCGTGAGCCGGAACTCCATCTTCATGGCCTCGATCGTGAGGAGCAGATCTCCCTCCGCGACGCGCGCGCCGGGACGGGCGTCGACCCTCACGACGCGCCCGGTCATGGGGGCGCGGATCTCGTCGGTCGACGCCTCGGCGGCCGGCCCGGCCGCCGTGCGGTGCGCACGCTCGAGCACGTAGGTCCGTCCGCGGCACGAGACCCACACCTCCCTCGATCCCGCGTTCACGGCACACCGCGCCGTTCCCTCGGACATGACGACCTCGACCCAGGCTCCCTCGCGCGCCACCGTCGCGTCGAGCGTCCGACCCTCGCGGGTCCATTGCGCGCGCCGACCCTGGATCGCGAGGCTCCCCTCGAGCGATCGCCCATTCCAGCGGAACGCGACCCTGCGACTCACGCGCGCCCCCAGGCTCCGAGGAGCCGCCACGGCGAGTAGCGATCCGCGTCGCGGCGCCCGCCGCTCGCCTCCGCGGCGCGTGGAGCCTCCGACGCGAGGGCGGCCGCGAGGAGCGCCTCGTCCGGGATCTCGTCCGGGGCTGGCCACGCGTGCGCCTCGATCGTGTGCGTGTACGTCTCGCCGGCCGCGAAGTCTTCCGTTTCGAGGAGGTCGATCAGGAAGCCCTGGTTCGTGCGGATGCCGAGGAGCGCGAGCCCTTGGAGTCCCGCCACCAGCCGGTCGCGCGCCTCGGCGCGGTCGCGCCCGTGCGCGATGAGCTTCGCGAGGAGCGAGTCGTAGTGGGCGTGCACCGGGTGCCCCTCGACGATTCCCGCGTCGATCCGGAGCCCCTCGGCCGCCGGCCACGCGAGGAGCGTGATCGGCCCGCTCTGAGGAATGAAGCCGCGGTAGGGATCCTCCGCGTTGAGCCGGACCTCGATGGCGTGCCCCCGGGGCTCGGGTCGCTTCGGGAGCGGCCCGCCGCGCGCGATCTCGATCTGCGCGCGCACCAGGTCGATTCCGAAGCGCGCCTCGGTCACCGGGTGCTCCACCTGGAGCCGCGTGTTCACCTCGAGGAAGTAGACGTCGCCGTCCGGACCGAGCAGGAATTCGACCGTGCCGGCCCCCGCGTAGCCCGCGTCGCACGCGAGCGTCACCGCGGCCTTCTCGAGCTTGGTCCGGATCGCCTTCGTCACCGCGATCGACGGGGACTCCTCGACGAGCTTCTGGTAGCGCCGCTGGAGGCTGCACTCGCGCTCGCCGAGCGCGATCGCGCTCCGGCCGTCGCCCAGGATCTGCACCTCGACGTGCCGCGCCGGGTGGACCAGCTTCTCGACGAGGAGCCGGCCGTCGCCGAAAGCTCCCTCGGCCTCGCGGCGCCCGCTCTCGAACGCGGCCTCCATCTCTTCGTCGGAGGCCACGCGCCGCATGCCGCGCCCGCCGCCGCCGCTCGCCGCCTTGAGGAGCACGGGGTAGCCGATGCGCGTCGCCTCCTGGCGCGCACGCGCGGCATCGGGCACGTCCTCGACGCCGGGCACGACCGGAACGCCGAGACGGGCCGCGGCGAGGCGCGCGGCCGACTTCGAGCCGAGCCGCTCCATCGACTCGGGCGAGGGGCCGATGAACGTGATCCCCTGCGCGGCGCACGCGCGCGCGAACGCCGCGTTCTCGGCGAGGAAGCCGTAGCCCGGGTGGACCGCGTCCGCCCCGGTCGCGCGCGCCGCGGCGAGGATCCGCTCGACGTGGAGATAGCTCTCCGCCGGCGCGGCCGGTCCGAGGAGCACCGCCTCGTCGCCGGCACGCACGTGCGGGGCGCCGCGGTCGGCCCCTGAGTACACGACGACGGACGGGATCTCCATGGTGCGAAGGGTCCGGCAGATCCGGATCGCGATCTCGCCGCGGTTCGCGACGAGGACCTTGCGGATCGGCGTCACGGCTTCCAGGAGGGAGCGCGCTTCGCGAGGAACGCGCCGAGGCCTTCCTGGCCCTCGGGCGACGCGCGAAGCCCGGCGATGGCGCGGACGGAGTTCTCGATCGCCTCGCTCCGTCCGAGAGCGAGGTTCTCGCGGATCAGCCGCTTCGCGGCCGCCACCGCGCGCGGACCGCACCCACGGAGCGCACCGACGAGCCGCTCGACGGCCGGGTCGAGCCTCTCGGCGGGAACGACCTCGTGCACGAGCCCCATGGCGCGCGCCACGGGGGCCTTGAAGATCTCCGCGGTCAGGAAGTAGCGGCGGGCGGCCGCCGCGCCGATCTTCGGGAGGACGAAGGACGAGATCACGGCCGGCGCGATGCCGAGCCTGGTCTCCGTGAAGCCGAAGTCGGCCTCCGCCGCCGCGACCACGAGATCGCAGCACGCGATGAGGCCCATCCCGCCGCCGAGGCAGGCGCCGTTCACGCGCGCGATCGTCGGAAGGGGCAGCTCGTCGAGACCCCGCAGCATGCCCGCCATCCGCCGCGCGTCCGACTCGTTCTCCTCGCGCGTGTAGGTGACGCTCCGTCGCATCCAGTTCGCGTCGGCGCCCGCGCAGAACGCGCTCCCGTCGCCGGTCAGCACCACGGCGCGCGGCGCGCGATCGGGATCGGCGTGGGCGCGATCGCGGATCTCCTCGAGCGCGCGGGTCAGGTCGACGATCAGCACGTCGTCGAAGGCGTTGCGAACCTCGGGGCGGGCGAGCGTCAGGCGGACGATGTCTCCGTCGCGCTCGACGCGAAGGCGTGTCTCGGGGCTCACGCGGAAGCTCCTCCTGGGCGGGCGCGCGGGCGGGCGCGGCCCGCGCGGTCACATGCGGTAGACGGGCGCGGGCCCGCGGGTCACGGGCGCGTTGAGACTGGCCGAGAGCGCGAGCGCGACCACGGCCCGGGTGTCCGCCGGATCGATGATGCCATCGTCCCAGAGCTGCCCCGTGGCGTAGTACGGGCTTCCCTCGCGCTCGTACTTCTCGATCACGGGCCTGGCGATGGCCTCGGCTTCCTCGTGGGAGAGCGTCTTGCCCTCGCGCGCGAGCTGGTCCCGCTTCACCTGCACCAGCACCGACGCGGCCTGCTCCGCCCCCATGACGGAGATCCGCGAGTTGGGCCAGGTGAAGAGGAACCGGGGCCGGTACCCGCGGCCGCACATGGCGTAGTTCCCCGCGCCGTGCGAAGCGCCGATCAGGATCGTGATGCGCGGGACCTCGGCGGTGGCGACGGCCTGGACCATCTTGGCGCCGTCCTTGGCGATTCCTCCCGACTCGTAGCGCTTTCCCACCATGAAGCCGGTGATGTTCTGCAGGAACACGAGCGGGATCCGCCGCTGCGAGCAGAGCTCGACGAAGTGGGCCCCCTTGAGAGCGCTCTCCGAGAAGAGCACGCCGTTGTTCGCGACGATGCCGACCGGATAGCCCATCCACCGGGCGAAGCCGCAGACGAGGGTCGTGCCGTAGCTCGCCTTGAACTCGTGCAGGCGGCTGTCGTCGAGGAGCCGGGCGAGCACCTCCCGCACGTCGTAGGGCTGCTTCGTGTCCACGGGTAGCACGCCGTACAGCTCCTCGGCCGGGTAGTGCGGATCGACGGGCTCGGCGAGGTCGAGGTCCACCCGCTTGACCGTGTTGAGCCGCTCCACGATGTCGCGCACGACGTGGAGCGCCTCGTCCTCGGTCGCGGCCATGTGGTCCGTGACGCCGCTCACGCGCGAGTGCACGTCGGCGCCGCCCAGGTCCTCGGGGGTCACCTCCTCCCCCGTCGCGGCTTTCACGAGCGGAGGTCCGCCGAGATAGATCGTTCCCGTGCCGCGCACGATGACGTTCTCGTCCGACATGGCCGGCACGTAGGCGCCGCCCGCGGTGCACATCCCGAGCACCGCGGCGACCTGCGGGATTCCCTGCGCGGACATGATGGCCTGGTTGTAGAAGATCCGGCCGAAGTGCTCCTTGTCCGGGAACACCTCCGCCTGCATCGGCAGGAACACGCCGCCGGAGTCGACGAGGTAGACCGCGGGCATGCGGTTCTCGAGCGCGATCTCCTGGGCGCGGATGTGCTTCTTGATGGTGAGCGGGTAGTAGGTGCCTCCCTTGACCGTGGCGTCGTTGGCGACGATGACGCACTCGCGCCCGGCGATCACCCCGATCCCGGTCACGATCCCGGCGGACGGTACTTCGTCGCCGTACTGGCCGCGCGCCGCGAGCGGAGAAACCTCGAGAAAGGGCGTGTCTGGATCGACGAGCCGCTCGATCCGCTCGCGCGGCAGGAGCTTGCCGCGGCTCCGGTGGAGCTCGACCGCTTGGTCGCTCCCGCCCCGGCGCACCTCGGCGAGGGCTCGCTTGAGCTCCGCGGCCAGCGACTCATGGTGCTTCCGGCTGGCTTCGAACTCGGGACCGCGCGGCTTGACGTGGCTTTTCAGGACGGTCATGGGCAGGTCACTCTAAAGGGTGCCCTCGCAAAGGGAAAGAGGGGAAGAATGGCTTCGCTCTAGGCTCCAGAAATCGCCTCCGTATGCCGATCCATGAGGCGCAGACCCGCCGCCATCCCTGAAAGGAGCCGGATTGCCCGAGCCGCGTTCGCCCGTGACCCCGAACTCGTACGATCGCAAGTCGTGGTGGCTCCTCGGGCTCGCGATGCTGATCATCGTCGCCCTGAGCGCGACGATCCCGTCCCTCTACGTCGGGCTGGTCCGGTCGGGGTACCTCGGCGATCGAGTTCCCGCGAGCGGCGAGGCGGTGCTCCTCACGGGGCTCATCGGGCTCACGGTCCTCTTCTGCCTCTACATGATCCACCAGCAGGCGCAGCTCAACACGCTGAGGCGGAAGATGCACCACGACGAGATGGAGCTGGAAGAGTCGCGCGGCCGGCTCGCCGAGCTGACCTCGCTCTTCCAGCTCGGCGGGACGCTCCAGATGAGCCTGCCGCTCGAGACCGTCGCCGAGATCACCGTGCGCCGGCTGGCCAGCTCCCTCCACTCGCACGACGCCCGCCTCTTTCTCGTCGACGCCGACGGACGCCGCCTCGTTCCGCACGCCGGCTTCGGCCTGAGCGCGCGGGGGCAGGAGCCTCCCGTCCCGCTCGGCGATGGGGCGGTCGGCTGGGCCGCGCGCCATCGGGAGCCGATTCTCATGCGCGCGGCGGACCGGGAGGCGCGCTTCGCGGACTTCTTCCAGACACATCCGGACGCCGGCTCGGTGCTGGTCCTTCCCATCTGCGCCGAGAAGCGGTGCATCGCGGTGCTCCAGGTCTGCCGGGCGCGGAACGCCGACCCCTTCCGGATCGAGCATCGGGACGTGGGGCAGCTCTTCGCCGACAACGTGGCGCCCGTGCTCGACCGCGCGCAGGCGCAGCTCCGCCTGAGGGAGGCCGCCTCCGCCGCGGGGGCGGTCGCTCACCCCGCCGAGGAAGAGGCCGCCGCGGGCGCGTTCCGCGACGTCTTCATCACGGCGGCGGCGACAGAGCTCAAGTCGCCGCTCACGAGCCTCGTCGCGTACACGGAGGTCTTCGATCAGAGCGATCCGAGCATGACCCCGGCGACCCGGCGGGAGTTCACGGCGAGGCTCCACGAGGAAGCGCAGCGGATGCTCGCGCTGGTCGACGACGTGCTCGACCTGGTGCGCCTCGAGCTGGGGCGCTACCTGCTCGACGTCCGGCTCGGCAACGTGAACCAGGTCGTGCGCGCGGCGCGAGATCTCGTCGGGCCCCTCGCGGAGAGCCGCTCGGTCGCCATCGACATGGATCTCGACGCCTCGATTCCCGACCAGCACTTCGACCCCGCCAAGCTCCGCCAGTCGCTCACCCACGTCCTCCGGCACGCGATCCGCTTCTCGCCGCCGCGCAGCCGCGTCCGCCTGCGCTCCACGCTGGACGCCGAGGGAGTCCTGATCGAGGTGAAGGACTCCGGCCCCACGATCCCGGCCGAGGCGTCCGAGGTGATGTTCGATCTCCAAGGGGCCGGCGATCAGTACGGGAAGCGATGCAAGGACCGTCAGGGGTTCGGGCTCCACCTCGCGCGTCGCTTCGTCGAGCTGCATGGCGGACGGGTTGGGGCCGGGCCATCTCCCGACGGCGGCGCGGTGCTCTGGATCCGGCTCCCGCGAGGTGAGGACCTGTCGAGCCTCATTGGCTCGGCCCCGTTCGCCGAGAATCTCGCCCGTTAGACCGCGGCCCTCCGGGAGCGGGCCGAGCCGAGCGCGGCCTGCACCATCGCCAGCTCCCCGACGTTCTCAAGCGTGAGCATGCCCACGAGCGCGCCGTCCTCCTCGAGGACCGGGAGCGCCGCGCAGCCGCTCTCCTGCATCCTCAGGAAGGCCGCCTCCAGCATCTCGCGCGGGTGCGCGGACCCGCAGGTGCGCCGCGCGATCTCGTCCACGCGGACGTTGGTCTTCCCCTCGCTGAGGGCTCGGATGAGGTCGGCGCGAAGGAGAATCCCAACCGGAGGATCCCCGGGCAGTCCGATGACCGGGAAGTCCTGCTGGTGCCCGTTCAGGAGCAGCTCCACCGCCCGCGACAGAGGCTCCTCGCCCCGGAGCGCGCGATAGTCGCGGATCATCGCCCGCCACACCGGCACGCCGTCGAAGGCCGAGCGCATCTGCACCGCGGCCGACTCCTGCCCCGCCCCGATGTAGACGAACATCGCGATGAAGAGGAGCATCGGGTTCCAGACGAGGCCGAGGAGGCCGAACAGGATGGCGATGCCCTGCCCGATCGAGGCCGCGATGCGGGTGGCCCGGAGGTAGTCGAGGCGGGTGGCCAGGAGGGCGCGGAGCACGCGCCCTCCGTCCATCGGAAACGCCGGGATCATGTTGAAGACGACGAGCAGGACGTTCATGCCCGCGAGCTGGGTGACGAGATTGTGCTCGAGGGCGTACGGGGTGGTGAAGGCGCGGAGATTCCCCGTCACCGCGATCACTCCGAGCAGGATCGACGCGATGACGACGTTCACGGCCGGCCCGGCGAGGGCCACCGCGATCTCCTGGCTCGGCTTCTCGGGGATCCGCTCGAGGCGGGCGACGCCCCCGATCGGGAGGAGCGTGATGTCGCGGGTCCTCACGCCGAACCGCCGGGCCGTGAGCGCGTGCCCCAGCTCGTGCAGCACGAGGCAGGTGAAGAGCCCCAGGATCAGGGTGATCGCCTCGAGGCCCCGGGCCGGATCCCCGTGCGCCTCGCCGAACCAGGCGTACGGGAAGATCAGGAAGAAGGTCGCGTGCACGCGGAGCGGGATGCCCGCGAGCGTCGCGATCTTCCAGGACCAGCGCACGTATTGGGGCGGATCAGCTCGCCGAGCGGGTGCGCGTCACCCTGACCGGAGCGTCGAGCGTGACCTGGATCTTCTGCCCCGGAGAGAGCACGATCTGGTCTCCCTTCGTCGCGACCGCGACTCCGGTGCCGACGACGGCTCCGGCGGCAGCCCCCTTCGCGACGTCCCCGGATCCATGACCCAGCACGCCGCCCAGGATGCCCCCCGCCACGGCGCCGCCGCCGATCTCGAGCGCGCTCTCCTTGGCGTCTCCCTTACCCTTCATGCGTAGCGGAGCCGCGGAGATCGGATAGCTCGTCCCGTCCGGCAGAACGAGGTCGGTGAAGCGGAGCGTCAGCTCGGCGCCGCCGGCCACCCGGCCCGCGCCGTTCACGTAGGTGACGTGGCCGCGGATCGTCGATCCCGCGGGAACGGCGATGGCGCCGTCGACGCGCTCGGCCGAGACGGTCCGGAGCCGGAAGGGATCCCCGACCTCGTTCTTCCCGGTGTTGATCGTGTTCTGGAGCGTGCCGACCAATATGGTGCCGGATGGAAGCGTGTAGGTGTGCTCGATCGCGGGCGCCGGCTCGTTCGCGACCGTGGACTTCTCGTCTGCCGCACCCGTCTCCGCCGCCCTTTTCGCCTCCGCTTGCTCCCGCTCCGCGATGGCCTTCTGCTGATCGCCGCAGCCGGCCAGGACGACGGCCAGCATCAGGGCGGCGGCG
>JAEHDN010000233.1 GCA_016880395.1 Candidatus Eiseniibacteriota bacterium | reverse complement strand
TAGCGCTTGAGATCGATCTTCACGAGATCCGCCAGCTTCACGGAGCCGTCCTTGTTCACGGCATAGGTCTGGAGCTCGCCGCCACCGAACCACAGTCGTAGCAGCGTGAAGTTGTTGATCATGGCCGTGTAGACGTTCTCCGGCTTGATCGTGGCGCCCGCGGCCCTGGAGCTCGAGATGAGCGCGGCCGCCTGCGCGGGCGGCGGGAGCGGATGGAGCGGTGCTCCCGCGCCTCCCTGAACCATGGCGATGAGCACCTGTCCGTCGGGGTAGGTAAGGATCGCCCGCTCGTAGTCGTGCTCGTGCCCGCCGACCAGGACCGAGATCCCCCCCTCGTGCATCGCCGTCACGATCTGGTCGCGGCGCTCCCGCATCACGTCATCCATCTCCCAGTCCATCCGGTGGTAGCCCGCCGAGTAGGGAGGGCTGTGCATGAACACGAACGAGGGACCGCGGTGCTCCTTGAGCCGGGCCGTCAGCCAGTCGACCTGCTCCTTGGAGTATTTGATCTGCACCTCCTTCGACCAGTGCACGCCCGGCATCGTGATCGGATTCGAATCGAGCGCGATGAAGCGCACCCATCCATCCGCGGAATCGAAGCAGTAGTAGAGGCGGTCTCCGCCGATGGGTAGCCCGGTCGCCGTGCGCCAGTTGGAGAGCCCCTCGACGGTCCAGGTCTTCTCGTGGTTCCCTGCGACCGCGAAGTAGGGGACGCGTCCCGAGAGCGGCCGCCAGATCCGGATGAAGCGCTCCCAGTGGGCCGGGTTGGTTCCGTCGTAGACGAGATCGCCCGTGTTGATGGCCGCGGCGACGATCTGATCGTGGGCCTTCAGGGTATCGATCTTGGTCATCACCGCGTGCAGGACCTGATGCTCCCGTCCCCACGTTGGATTCTGCTTCACGGCGGGAGGGATGTCGCGGATCAGCGCGAGGTCCGGGACCATGCCCTTCACGAACGCGATGGGAATGGTGATGAGCGCTCGCCCGATGCGGACGGGATTGGGCGAGACTCCCTTCCGGATGATCGCCAGCTCCTTGTTGAGCCGGGTCGATCGATAGCCGGGCCGGTTGTCGCCGAGCAGGATGAGATTCAGCGTGTCCGCGGTGTATCCGTTGCGCAGCCGGCCCAGGTAGCGGCGTGCGGAATCGCCCGTGCCCGGCACGAAGCCGATGAGCGTGTCCGCACCGAACATCGGATGGAGCGGGGCCGAGGCAGTGTGGCGGACCGCGCGTTCAGGGTGCTTGCCGCCGGTCGTGTCGGCAGGGGCGATCGTCTGGGGCACGAATTTGAGCGTCCCTCGATGGGAGCACCCTCCGAGGATAGCGAGAGCGATGAGGACTGCGAGTCCTCGGAGTGCGGGCCACCCTCGCCCGTACCGTTGGCTTGTCGTGCCTCGTTCCATATAGGACCAGGCAAGCGAAGGATGTGCCAGCGGGAGGGGGCGACAGCCACCGAGGGTAGTTGTCTTACTGTCAATGACTTAGCCGAGGTATGAAGCAACCCGAACCATCCAGCATGAGCCGTTTCCGTACACAAATCCGCCTTCGGGAATGTAAAGCCCAGAACCGGGTGATGCTGCTCCGGTAGGGGGAGCGGGCCGGGGCGCAAGCCCCGTGCCCGTGCCGGAGCGTGCGCCTATTCGCGGGTTTCCTGCCTCACTGCGCCCGAGCGCGACCCCTCCTCCTCCGGCTCGCTTCCCGCGCCGGGGGTCACCGCACGATGCGCCAGCCACCAACCCGGCAGCATGGGAAGCCAGAAGCTGAGCCCCCGGAAGAGGAGAGTGGCCGAGAGCGCCACCGGCAAGTCCACCCCGGCAAGGCGCAGCGTGAGCACCGAGGAGGCCTCGAAGGTGCCCAGGCCGCCTGGAACGATTCCCATCGTGCGGACCATGCTCGCGATCATGAAGCTCGTGAAGACGCCGCCGAGGGGGGCGTAAACGCCGAAGCCCGCGATCAGCGTCCACACCGTCCCGACATCGAGAAGGACGATGGCGAGCTGCAGGAGAACGGTCTCGACGAGGAGCCGAGGGCCGCGCACCAGCTCGGGATTGGCCCCGGCCAGGAAGTGGTACATGCCTCGAAGCAGCGGGAGGCGGCGCAGTCGCTCCGAGACGTGGTGCACGTCGTGTCCCGACAGGCCGAGGAGGAGGAGGCTCACCAGGAGCGAGAAGACCAGGGAGATCACGGCCGTGACGAGGACGACGGTATGGATCCTGCCGTGCAGGAGCATCATGGCCAGCGCGATGATCAGAGCGATGACATAGGCCAGGTAGAACGAGGCGATGTTGATGAGGACCGAGGCCTTCACGGCGGGGGCGGGCATGCGCCGCTGCTCGAGTGCCTTGGCGATGAAGACGCCGGTTCCCACGCCGGCCGACGGGAGCGCCTGGTCGACGAAGAGCTTCGCGACGCTCAGCCCGAACGAGTCCCTGCGCGAGAGACGGAAGCCAGCCGCGTCGCCCACGCGGAGATAGATTCCGGCCTGGGCGACGTACGTGAACACCTGGAGCAGCGTCGCCGCGGCGACCCACCATGGCTGCGCTCGCGCCATGAGCTCCACGATCTGCTGCTGCTCGGTGTGGTGGAGCGCCGCGACGATAACCGCGGCCAGGAGCGCGCCGCCCAGGATCCAGGGGAGCCAGATCGGAGGCTTGGGTGCTCGCATTGCGGGATGGAGCCGGGTTCCCTAGCGTTCCCGAGCGTCTCGAACCGTCACGTCATCCCCTCCAGGTTGGGTCCGATCGTTCAGCCTACCACAAGGGGCGTCGAGTCTCAGGGGCGGGCGGATGCCTTCGCATCGCCCGCCATCGGGAGAAGGCTGGAGCGGGCGATCACTTCGAGGGACTCGGCGTGCGCGGGGCTGACGTGCAGGCGAAGGGTGATGGCGTGGTCGCTCCGTTCCCAGCGCATGCCCATGCTGTCGGGTGCGACCCAGACCGGCTGTCCCATCGCGCGTGAGAGGGTATCGGCGAGCTCGCGGTAGTACGACCGCCATGCGGCTGTCGATGACGAAGCGCGGGCGGCCCAGCATACCTGTACAAGGACCGGCGCTGTGTTGGGCCCTGGCAGCACGAAGAAGTTCTCGCGCGTAAGGCCCGCGTCCGTGCCCGAGCAGCGCATGGCCCAGGGCTCTGGATCGTCCGCCGCGCGCGGCGCGGCGTCGAGGTCCGAGCAGCGGAAGCCGCCCCCGCGTGGGAGCGGGTAGCGCTCTCCGATCATCGGAACCGCAATCGCGTCGCGCAGGGCCCCGATCTGCCGGCGCACGGCGCCGCGATCGGCGAACCAGGCCTCGGTCCAGGCCGGCTCGGCCGCGGGCCGGGCCGCCCCCGGCGAGCCGGCGGGCGCGTGCTTCACCGTCGAGGGCGGCGTGGTCCTCGGCAAGGGCGATCGCGATGACCGCTTCGTGTGCGCCCCGGCCTTCCAGTACTCGAAGACACCCTGGGCGAGCGCGGTCGAGCCGAGTGCAAGCATGGCGACGATCAGGACGAGCCTTCGCATGGGGGATGTATCGGCACGTTCGGGGCCTTGCCTGAGGGACTCGCTCGAACCGGCGGGGGCCCCTTGACCCCCCTCTGGGCATCGCCTAACCTTTCCGGAGAGGGGTTTTCGCGCGGGTACCTCGTGAGGCGACAGCCGAAACATCGCGTCCTCGATCCACTGTTCACCAGGAGGACGTCATGCCATCGGTCACCGAGATCACCGTCGCGCAGCTCTCCCGCCTCGTAGGAACTCCCGACGCACCCGCCGTCATCGACGTTCGCGTCCCGGATCATCGGGCCGAGGACCCTCGGTTCATTCCCTGCGCCGTGCTCCGCGACGCTCAGGCCGTCGCGTCGTGGGCCCCCTCGCTCGCCGGACGGCGGACAGTCGTGATCTGCGAGCGCGGCCTCAAGCTGAGCCACGGCGTCGCTGCGTGGCTCCGCGCCGCCGGCATCGAGGCGGAGACCCTCGAAGGAGGGCACGCCGCGTGGCGCGACGCGGGGCAGCTCCTCGTCACTCCCGATCGCCTTCCCGCGCGCGACGATCAGGCGCGCACGCGCTGGACGACGCGCGCGCGGCCCAAGGTCGATCGGATCGCCTGCCCCTGGCTCATTCGCCGCTTCGTCGATGCGGGCGCGCTCTTCCTCTTCGTTCCGGCCGCGGAAGTGGCCGGGGTGGGGGAGCGCTTCCAGGCAACGCCCTTCGATGTCGAGGGCGAGTTCTTCAGCCATCGTGGCGAGTGCTGCACCTTCGACACGATGCTCGACGAGTTCGGCCTGCAGAGCGACTCGTTGCGCCGGCTCGCCCTGATCGTTCGAGGCGCCGACACGGCCCGCATGGATCTGGCGCCCGAGTGCGGCGGGCTCCTTGCGGCCTCGCTCGGATACTCCCGCATGTACCGAGAGGATCTGCCACAGCTCGACGCGGCCATGGGCCTCTACGATGCGCTCTATCGGTGGTGCCGCGACGCCACCGACGAGACGCACAACTGGCCGGCCGCCAAGCCCGCGTGAGCGCGGGCGCGACCCCGCGCACCGCCGCCGAGATCCCTCCGCCCGCGTCCGTCTCGCGGGCGGAGGCCTCGCGTGTCTGGGCGCGCATCGGGCTCCAGTCGTTCGGCGGGCCGGCGGCGCAGATCGCGCTCATGCATCGAGTGCTCGTCGAGGAGCGGCGATGGCTCGACGAGCGTCTCTTCCTCCGCGCGCTTGGATTCTGCATGCTCCTGCCCGGTCCGGAGGCCATGCAGCTCGCGACCTACGCCGGGTGGCGCTTGCACGGAGTGCGCGGCGGGCTCACGGCGGGGCTCTGGTTCGTGATGCCCGGAGCGGTGCTTCTCACCGGGCTCGCGGCGCTCTACGTGCTCCTCGGGCGGCTGCCGGCCGTGAGCGCGGCCTTCGTCGGCATCAAGGCCGCGGTGCTCGTCCTCGTCTTCGAGGCGCTCCTCCGGCTCTCGAAGCGCGCGCTGACCCGGCACATGCACCGGCTCATCGCGCCGGCCGCCTTTCTCGCCCTCTTCCTCTTCGCGATCCCGTTCCCCATCGTCGTGCTCGCGTCCGCCATGGCCGGGGCGCTCGCCGTGCCTGCCGCCTCACGCGCCGATGGGGTGGCGGTGCACGCGCCCTGGCCGAAGGTCCTCGCCACCGCGGCGACCTGGACCGCGGTCTGGCTCGGACCGCTCGCTCTGCTTGCGGTCTTCCTGGGTCCGGCGCACATCCTGACGCAGCTCGCCGCGTTCTTCTCCAGGCTCGCCGTCGTGACGTTCGGCGGCGCCTACGCGGTGCTCGCGTACATGGCGCAGGACGTCGTGGTGCGGCACAGCTGGCTCGAGGCGAGGCAGATGGTGGACGCGCTGGGCCTGGCCGAGACGACGCCTGGCCCGCTCATCCTGGTCAATCTCTTCGTCGGATTCCTCGCGGCGGCGCGAGCGCACCCGGCCGAGGCGATCGCGCTCGGGGTCGCGGGCGCCGCGGTGGCTCTGTGGGCCACCTTCGCTCCGTGCTTTCTCTGGATCTTCGTGGGGGGCCCGTACGTGGAGCGTGTAGCGGCCGAGCCGAGGCTCCGCGGCGCGCTCGAGGGAATCACCGCCGCGGTGCTGGGCGTGATCACCAACCTGGGGCTCTGGTTCGCCTTACACGTGTTCTTCGCGGAGGTGCGCACCGGGCGATGGGGGCTCCTACGCTGGACCCTCCCGGTGCCATCCTCCCTCGACCTGCACGCTCTCTTCCTGACCGCCGTCTGCGCCGTTCTCCTGCTCCGACTCCGGTGGAGCGTGCACCTCGTCCTTGGGGTCTCGGCGCTCT
>JAEHDN010000232.1 GCA_016880395.1 Candidatus Eiseniibacteriota bacterium | reverse complement strand
TGGTAGGACTCCGTAGACGTGCGGAGAATAGCCCGAGGAACCATGTTGTGCTAGTCTGCGATCCTGCTTCCTGGAACCCGACTCTGAGGAACGAAGACGTTGCGCCTCTTTCCAACTCTACCGGCGGGCGCGCTCGCGCTCGCGCTCTCGACGTTGCCACCGCCCGCGGCGATGGCCTGGCCCTCGCCGCACGCGCTCGGAACGTACGCGTACGTCTCCCCCGCGCCCGGCTCGGCCCTGCAGATGCCCGGCACCACGATCATCGTCCGGCCGGGAGCCGACGTGGATCCCGCCTCGGTTCGATCCGGAATCATCCAGGCGGTGGGGTCGCAATCCGGGCCACACGATGGAATCACGCGCCTGTCCGACGACGGGAAGACGATCATCTTCCGCCCGAGCACGGCGTTCGACATGGGCGAGACGGTCACCTGCACGATCGAGGCGGGGATCCGGATCCTCCCGGGAATTGGGCTGCCGCAGGCCACGTTCCTGTTCACCATCTTCCTCGAGCCCCTGCCGTCCCCGCAGCCTGCACCGGCGTCGGTGCTGAGCGATTACTTGGTCGAGATGGGAGCAGCGTCCCGGGCCCGGTGGCAAGCGCCGTGGTCCCTGCGTTCGGGGCCCGGATTCGGGATGGCGGCCGACTCGGTGCCTTCCGACTTCCCGCCAATCGCGGCCGTGGGCGGAGGGGCGACCGGCGACGGGTCGCTCTTCTTGAGCGCGATCAAGTTCGGAGACCCGGCCTACCAGTCCTACCTCATGATCCTCGGCAACGACGGAGCGCCGGTCTTCTACCGCAAGATCGGCGGGCTGGGACTCGACCTCAAAGTACAGCCCTGCGGACGGCTCTCCTACTTCGACGCCGCGGCGGGCGCTTTCTACGTGATGAACGCCAACTACGCGGTCGTGGACAGCTTCCGCGTGGGCCACGGCTACTACACGGACCTTCACGAGCTCCAGCTCCTTCCCGACGGCCACGCACTCCTGATGGCCTACGACGGGCGCGCCGTGGATATGAGCGCTGTCGTGGAGGGTGGCAATCCGAGCGCCGTCGTGACGGGGCTCATCATCCAGGAGCTGGACCGGGCGAAGGACGTCATCTTCCAGTGGCGCTCCTGGGACCACTTCCAGATCACCGATGTCGTCAACCACTCCCTGACCGCCGCCTCCATCGACTACGCCCACGGGAACGCGATCGAAGAGGACACCGACGGCAATCTCCTGATCTCGAGCCGCCACATGGACGAGATCACGAAGATCAGCCGAGAGGACGGGCACATCATCTGGCGGTTGGGTGGCAAGAACAACGATTTCACGTTCGTGAACGATCCCGAGAAGTTCTCCCACCAGCACTCGATCCGGAGGCTCCCGGACGGCCACGTGATTCTCTTCGACAACGGCAACTTCCACACGCCGCCCCATTCGCGGGCGGTGGAGTACGCGCTCGACGAGTCGGTGAAGACGGCGAGCCTCGTGTGGGAGTACAGGAACAGCCCTGAAACCTATGGATTTGCCATGGGGTCGGTGCAGCGGCTGGCGAACGGGAACACGGTGATCGGCTGGGGGGCCACCGGCCCGGCCCTCACCGAGGTCACGCCGGAAGGGACGGAGGTGGAGGAGATCACCCTTCCCGACGGCATCTTCTCGTATCGCGCGTTCCGCCACGAGTGGCCGCCCTCGATCCCCGCGTCGCTCCAGACCGCGCGTCTGGATGTGGGGGCGAAGGGGGCCGAGGTCAGGGTCTGGATCCGGCCGGACAACGCCTTCTTCTATTCGCCGGACTCGATCGACGCAGCCTCACTCCGGATCCACGACGTGATCCCCGCAACATCGTTTGGCCCCGTCGATCCGACCCGCGGCTTCGAGGCACGATTCCCGCTCGCGCCGCTTCTCGCCTACCTCCACCCGGGCCGCCAGCCGGTCGAGGTCACGGGGTCGCTCGTGAGCGGCGAGCGATTCCGCGCGCAGGCGACGCTCGAGATCGTGGGCGAGAAGCAGGTGCAGGCGCGCATGGCCTCTCCGGTCGGCGCGTGGCCCCTGCGCATCGCGTTCCGCGCCGACGGGACGAACCCGCGCTCGGTCACCATGGTGGCCTACGACGCGACCGGGCGGCGCGTACGCCGCTGGACGGCGACGATCGACGGAGCTGGCGAGATGGCGTGGGACGGGCGAGGCGGGAACGGCGAGCGGCTGGCGTCGGGGATCTACTTCGTCGGCACCGAGGGGAGCGCCATCGACGAGATGGCGCGGGTGGTCCTGGTCAAGTAGAGGGCGCGGCCGCCTGCGTCAGATCCGCGAGGAGCGAGCGCAGCCGGCTCGCGGATACCGGCTTCACCAGATGAACATCGAACCCGGCCTCCCGAGAGAGCCTCTTGTCGTCGTCCTGTCCCCACCCCGTGAGCGCGATCAGGGTGACCGCCGCACCCCAGGGACGCCGGCGGGCCTCCATCGCCACCTCATAGCCGTTCATCCCCGGCATGCCGATGTCGATGAAGGCGACCTCGGGACCGAACGAGCCCATCACCTCGAGCGCCTCCGGGCCGTCGTGCGCGGTCCGCACATCGGCTCCGGCCATGCGGAGGAGGATGGCCAGGCTCTTGGCCGAGTCGGTGTTGTCGTCCGCCACCACGACGCGCCGGGCGAAGGGCGGGAGCGCGTCGGACCGGGGTGCGGCGTCAGTCGCGGAGTCCGGCGTGCCGGCGGCCGCGGGCAGATGGATCACGAACTCGCTCCCGTTCCCCGGTCCGTCGCTCGACGCCTCGAGCCTCCCTCCGTGCATCTCGACGAGTCGGCGCGACAGGTGCAGCCCGATCCCGAGCCCGCCGCGCTGCGCGTCGCGCGCCGGGCGGGCTTGCGTGTAGAGATCGAACATGCGGGAGAGGGTGTCGGGGCTCATGCCCACGCCGTTGTCCCGGACGCAGATCGACGCCCAGCCGTCGGAGGCCTCCACGACGAGATGGAGGCTGCCGCCCCGATCCGTGTAGGCCGCGCCGTTGTTGAGAAGGTTCGCGAGGACCTGAGCGAGCCGGGTGGGATCGCCGTCCACGAGGACCGGCTCGTCGGGAAGCGTGATCGCGAGGCCGTGCGCCCTCGCGTCGATGAGGGGGCGGCTCGTCTCGACCGCCGCGCGCACGATCTGCGCGAGATCGGCGCGCTCCCGCTGCAGGGTGAGCTTCCCCTGGGTGATACGCGACACGTCGAGCAGATCGTCGATCAGGCGCACCATCTGGGCGACCTGGCGCTCCATCATCTCGCGCGACTCCGCCACGAGCCTGGAATCGTTACCGGAAAGCCGTATGACGTTGAGACCATTCAGGAGCGGGGCGAGGGGGTTCCGAAGCTCATGAGCGAGCGTCGCCAGGAACTCGTCCTTGCGTCGATCCGCGGTCAGGAGCGCCTCCTCGCGTCGCTGGAGATCCCGGTTGAGGAGCCGCACGCGCTCCTCGGCCTCGTCGCGACCCCGAATCTCGGACTGGAGCTGGGCCCGCTCTCGCTCGAGGCGGCGCCGGGAGCGGTGCAGTGTCTCCAGGATCACGCTCACCAGGACGCCCAGGATCAGGGAGCGGAGGAGCATGAGCAGGACCTGGGCGGTCGGGAGGTGAACCTGCCCCAGGGGCTCCCGGAGGAGG
Source organism: Candidatus Eiseniibacteriota bacterium (assembly GCA_016880395.1). GTDB lineage: Bacteria > Eisenbacteria > RBG-16-71-46 > SZUA-252 > SZUA-252 > WS-9. Next base: position 8,341 of record JAEHDN010000232.1, on the reverse strand, counting down.
AGCGCGGCGCCGGTCAGGCTGAGTGTGGTGGCGAGGATGCCGGGCCAGAGTCCGCCGAGCCACGCGGCCAGGATCACCGGGAACATGAGCGGTAGATAGCCGGAGATCTGCAGCATTCTCGCGCCCCCGAGGTGCATCAGCGCGAGGACGCCCATGGTCCCGAGGACGGCAACGACATAGGCGAGCCAGGGGGGTGCGGATCTGTGATTCATCCCAACTCCATGCTACACGGGGAATCGATCCCGGGTCTACCGCAGCACGATCACCCGGTCCAGCTTGTAGCCCGCGGACGGGGCCGCGACCCGCACCGTGTAGTCCCCCGCCGAGACCGGACGGCCCTTCGAGTCCTTCCCGTTCCAGACCGCGATCGCCTCGGCTCGAGCCGGCTCGAAGCTCCAGGGCCCGAGCGTCGCGACCGGCCTCCCGGTCGCGTCGAGGACCTGCGTCTGGAGATCGGTGGGAGCGCCTCCGGTCGCGATTCCCTGGAGGGAGACGCGGATCGGCATCCCCCGGAGTGCCGGCGACGGGCCCACGGTGATGCGCCAGACCGACGTCTCGACCGGCCCGCCCGAGGAGAGATCGGTCGTGCCGTTGAGCGCCTGCGCGCTCGCGACCGCCGGGTCCGACTCGCCACCGAGCGACTTCAGATACTCGACGAGATCCGACTTCTGCGCGTCCGTGAGGCCGAGGGCCATCACCGACTCGTAGTGGCTCACCACGTCGAGGAGCGACGCGAAGCGGCCGTCGTGGTAGAAGCCCCCCTTCGCGTGCGACCACAGGCCCCGGAGCGGCTTCGTACGATAGAGGCGCTCCGGCGTGCGCTCCGCCTGGAAGTCGTCGATCCCAACCTCCTCGCCCTTGTGGAAGTTGTATCCCGGCTCGGACGTGAGCCCTTCCGTGTGGCAGGCGACGCAGCGTCCAGCCCCGCGGAAGACATCGGCGCCCCGCTCGGCCGCGGCCACGTCGAAGCTGCCCGGAGGCGGCGTCGGCGCCGGAATGGAGATCTGGTAGAACTCGAGCGCCGGGAGCTTCGACGCGATCGCGTCGTCCGCCTCGCCCGCGAGATGTCCCATGCGCGCCTGCGACGCGACCGGGAACTGCTTCGCGTCGTCGAGCCTGGGATCGCGGATCGAGCCCGCCGCATGGGAAGAAGCGAACGAGAGCCAGTGCCCCACGGAGCCGAGACCCGCCGCGCGCGTGAGCCCGGCGAGGCCGAACGTAGACGGGATCAGCACGGCCGCCGGCTTCTTGTCGGGGCGCGCGAGCTTTCCATCCAGCACGAGCGCGGGGTCGAACTTCCCAGGCCCCCAGGTCGCGAGCGCGGCGCGAAGCGCGGCCTCGTTGGTCCCGATCAGCTCCGCGAGCGGCTGGAGCGTCGGCGCGAGCGCCATGAGCGCTCCCATGTCGAGATCGCGGTTCGCCCACCCGTCGAGCCTCCGGCCCACGCCCGGAGCGACCGAGTTGTCCACGGTGGAGTGGCAGAGCGCGCACTGCATCCCCACCGAGACGAGCCCTCCCTTGCCGTCCGCGTTGCCGGTGAGCCCGACGATCGCGTTCGCGCGGAGCAGCTCCAGCGTGACCTCCGGAGAGTCGAGGTCCACGCGGCCCGACGCGAGCGCGTCGCGCTGCTCGGGCGCGAGCCCTTCGGGATCGATCTTGAGCCCCATCGCGAGCGCGGCGCGGAGTGTGAGCCCGGGGCCCGTGCCGCCGTGCTTCACCCCCTCGATCGCCTCGTGCAGGCGGAGGTCGCCGCCCCAGAAGCGCTCGCTGCCGAAGGTGTCGTAGCGGAACGCCTGACGTCCTTCATCGAGCATCGCGGTCACGTTCTGGGAAATCGCCTCGTCGAATCGAACGAGGTGGGAGGGCTGTGCCTGGACCGCCTCGTGCGCGGCGGGCGCGCCGGCGGGTGGTGTGATCGCCTGGCCGTTCTCGTTGGTCAGTCGGATCGGCTCGTGCGAGGGCTCCATGGGGACCGTGGTCTTGGTCGAGACAGCCCGGCCCTGGTCATCCAGCTCCTCGATCTGGACGGATCCCGGAGGAGCCTGCGAAGCGTCGGCCTTGCCGATCGGACGGCCCGACTCGTCGACCTCCTGGATCTCGACGGTGCCATCCGCGCGGGCGGACGGCACAAGGGGGAGCGGCGCGTGGACGAGGGCGAGCCCAAGAAGCAGGGCCGCCGCTCCCATGGGAAGCGAGGCGTGCCGAGTCATGACCTGGTCTCCTGGTTGTCGGGCAAGATGCGATTCGGGACCAGGGTTCCGCGTGGGGGGATGGCGCCGGAGCCCTTCTGCGCCTACAAGGATACTCCTGCGCCGGTGAGTACGAAACTACTTACCTTTCATCCGGGCCTGTAGCTCGTCGAAGAAGTTGAAGACGACGTCGAAGCGGGTGACGTCGTCCTCCTCCTCCCCGCGCTGGATGAGAAGCACCTGGTCGCCCGGCAGGATGGCTCCCATGGCCGGCACCGGGCGGTACTTCTGGAAATCGGGGATCCCGACGACAGGCGGACGGACTGTTCCCCCTGGGCCGGGTGGAGCCACCCGCATCCCCTTTCCCTGGGGCGTCCCATAGAGGAGATCCTTCCCGTCCCGCGACCAGGCGAAGACCGTGGCACCCCCCTGGGACAGCTGCGTCGGATCTCCGAGCGTTCCGTCGGGATGGAAGGGGCGGACGAAGAGCTCGCTGCGCGCCCCCTCCTGCTGGATGTAGCCGAGCCAGCGACCATCGCGGGAGAACGATCCCAGGAGGATGCGCGTGCCCCCGAGCGGGATGCGCTTCAGCGTACCCGTCGGTCCGCCGGGCGGCGGCACGTCGAGCAGGGCGAGCCCGGTGTCGGGGCCGTGCGTGTCGAGGCAGAGAAGTCTCGATCCGTCCGGCAGCCACGACATCGGAACGATCCCCTGATCGGGACCGTCCCGGCGACACAAAAGCCGGGGCGGCTGGCTTCCGTCGACGCGGTACTCGTAGATCCCGTCGTTCGGAGCGCCCGCGACCTGGAAGTACGCGATCCGGGTCCCGTCGGGGCTCCAGAGAGGCATGTCGCAGTCCGCGCCGGGCACCGCGATCACCCGCTGTGATGCTGCGCTCCCGCGGGTGGACACCCAGATCTCGTAGATCGCTTCGGAATTCGTGATCACCGAGGCAAAGCGCCGGCCGTCGGGCGACACCGTGACCGTCCTTTCGAAAGGCTGGCGTTCGCCGGACCACTCGGTAACCGTGCCGTCCAGGTTGACGATGATCGCGTGGCGGTCCTGGATCTCGGCGCCGCCCGTGGCGAAGACGAGGGTCCCGTTCGCCGCGAGATCGATCTCCGCGTGGGTCGACAGCGAGTTCGCGCGCAGCCCTCCCAGGATCGCGACCGGCTCCCCCTTGACCTCCAGGCGATCCAGGTCGAATGGGACGGCGAGCAGGTTTCCGCCGCGGGTAAAGAGGAGGTGCCCCGTCGACGCGTAGTGCGGGCTTCCGCCGTCCTCCACGAGGAGCTTCGTCCTTCCCGACTTAAGATCGAGCACGCCGATGCCTTGGCGGTACGCTCGTCCTTGGTAGGAAAAGATTCGCACGAGCGCACCCCGGTCGTGCGGTAGCGAGGAGGAGAAGAAGCATGAGGTGGACGAATCCCCCACCCCGAAGGGCCGGGGCTGCGAGATGCCTCCACCCTTGAGGGAGAACCGGACCCACCGCTTCCCCGCTTCAGACACCAGCGCTTCACCGGACTCCAGCGAGACCGCTCGTCCCTGCCAGGAGGGGTCGACGTCGCTGAAGGGCACGGGGGGCGCACTTCCATCCAGGGGTCCGCGGAACACCTTCTGCTGGCTCGAGCGGGGAGATGCCGGCGCGGCGAACGCGTAGTGCCCGTCCTGGGTGACCGTCATGACTTCCGCCCCCTCCGTGCCCTCGATCGGCGTGAATTCCCCCCGATCCAAAGGCTTCACGTAGAGCCGCTGGGGTGGTTGCTGTTGCCCCTCGACGGGCTTGGGCGCGCCGAGCATCACGTAGTACTTCCCATCCGTCGTGATCTCCCCGTCGATGGCTCGGACCCCGGCCGGGACAGGTATGAAGGCACGCGCCACGCCCTGAAGGTGTGGCGGCGCCTGGTTGCCACCGAGCACCCCGGCCATGTTGAGCGCGAGCGCGGCACCGAGCGTGAGCCCCGCGCCGAAGATGAGCCCAAGCGTGCCGCGCCGGATGCGTCGCCCGCGGGCAGGCGCGGGAGCTGGCCCGGCCCCGGCCGTTGGCGCGCCGGCGATATCGCGCCCGGACCGCAGGTCTTCCAGCGCGAGCCTCGCCTCCCCCATGTCGCGTAGACGCCGCCGCGGGTCCTTTTCCAGCATGCGGCGGAGCAGCTCGCGCAGCCGCGCCGGAGTTGCCCCCGGAAGGAGCGACCAGTCGGGCTCCCGCTCGAGGATCCGCGCGATCGTGTCGGACACGGTCTCCCCCTCGAAGGCTCGCTTGCCGGTCAGGCACTCGTACACGATGCAGCCGAGGGCCCAGATGTCCGTGCGGCGGTCGACCGCCTTGCCCCGCGCCTGCTCGGGCGAGAGATACGGGGCCGTTCCCAGGATCACGCCCGGGATCGTGCCCGGCTCGACGGGCGAGCTGATCGTCGGCGAGGAGAGGGTGGCCGCCGGATGCAGGGTCGGCGAGTGTGTGTCCGGCGATTGATCCAGCCGTCCCTTCGCGAGGCCGAAGTCCACGATCTTCACCTGGTCGCCGGGCGTGATCATCACGTTCCCCGGCTTCAGGTCGCGGTGGATGACGCCTTGCTCGTGCGCGGCCTCCATCCCGGAGGCGATCTGGAAGGCGATCTCGATCGTCTCGTGGAGCGCGAGCGCGCCGCGCGCGATGCGGTTCGCCAGCGTCTCCCCTTCGACGTGCTCGAGCGCGAGGAACGGGCGCCCCTCGCTCTCCACGATGTCGTAGATCGCCGCGATGTTCGGGTGATTGAGCGAGGCGAGGAGGCGCGACTCCCGCTCGAATCGCTCGAGACGCTCCGGCTCGCTCGCGACCTCGACGGGGAGTGACTTGAGCGCGACCGTGCGGCCGAGGCGTGTGTCGTGGGCGAGGTACACGACCCCCATGCCGCCGCGCGCGATCTCGCGCTCCAGGCGGTAGGGGCCGATCATCGTGGGGCTCGTCCCTGAAGTCCCTGGCATGACGGCCGAGAATACACCCAGGCACCGGGGGGAGCACCCGGCGCCAGGGCTCTTGGGACCGGGCCAGCATTTTGGGCGTTCGTTTCCGGGCCCCAGAACGTTATCCCAGAGGGGAGGGCAGCTCTGGGACAGGGCCCTTCCGTACCAGGCGACGCGGATGGGCGCCTCGCCGGCGCCCTCCGCGCTCGCTTTTCGCCCCCTCGAGCCCGCTAGCCGGGTGAAACCTCCCGTCGGAAGCGCTCGGCCAACTCCTGATCATCCCGCAGAAGCTTGAAGTCCGCGAAGTCGAACCCGGGGCCCACCGTGCACGCGACGAGCGTGTAGGAGCCAAGCGTGCGGGCTGCCTGCCAGTGACCCCCGTGTACCACCGCGATCGGCAGCGTACCGTCGCCGCCCAGTGGCCCGACCCGGTGCGAGATCGCCCGAAGGTGATCCGGCTCCACGGTCCGGAGCTCCAGAGCCGCTCCCTCCAGAAAGTGCCAGATCTCGTCCGACTTCACGGAGTGCCAGGCGCTCGGCTCATCCTGAACGAGGAGGAAGTAGATCGTGGTGATGGCATTTCGAGTGGCGTCGCCCGGAGCGGGACCCGCGGGGCGCACCTCGCGCGAGGATCGGAACACCTCGCGGTAATAGCCGCCTTCCGGGTGTCGTTCGAGCTCGAGACGTTGGATCAGCTCTCGCGCGCGCGGGTGCACGCGCGGAGCGTACGTCAACTCAGTCGCGGGATCGAGCGAGGAGCGCTTCGAGCTTGTCCAGGCGCTGGGACCACTCCCGCCGCATGTCGGCCTTATGCTCCTCGTCGAGGAGGTTCTCGTGCGAGAGGGTCAGCTCGGTGTTGCCCGCGCCGACGTCCCGGAACTTCACGTCGAGGCGCGTCGCGCCACCTCCTGTGCGAGAACCCGGTCCCTCGTAGGCGAGCGTCTTGACGATGCTCCGGTTGGGGACCAGCTCCTCGTAGCGGCCGTCCGTCACGTGACGGTTCCACTCGGAGTCGATGACCTCGACCCGGTAGCTCCCGCCCTCGTGGAGCGCGACGTCCGCCGAGCGCACGGCCCAGCCGCGCGGCGCGAACCACTGCTGCAACAGGTCCGGCTTCGTCCAAGCGTCATAGACATGCTCGATGCGGGCGGCAACGGCCCGCACCAGCACGACGGAGTTCTCGTCCTTGACCATGTCCAGGCTCCTCATCCTTGACCCCGCGGAGGGGGCAACAGCAAGGTCCGTTCCGCGCGGTTACGCATGGCTTCGGGCGAACGAGCAAAGCTAGTTGGACTGGAAGGAGATAGGCGAACCGGCAAGGCGGGGGGCGGAGATGTCCCGACCAACTTCTCTTGAGTAGCGGGCTTGTAAGACTTGCGAATGCAGTCGATCGAGGCCCAGAGACCATGCTGGGTGGGCACCCCCGTGGTTGGGTGATTCGACCCATCCGACCCTCCACTGGCATCTTGATTACACTTCAGTGTCAATGAGTTAGACGGGTTTCGGTGGCGGCATGCTTGGTGCCCTGGTGTACGGACGAAGCCCCTGGCCATCCGCACTGGCGTTCTCGATGTCTCGACCGGCGCGAGAAACTGCACCGCCACCATCGAGAATCTGGGCACGACCGCCGCCGAGCACCGCGGCGGACCGATACCAACAGGGACCCGAGCGACGGGCCGCTGCTCGAGGATCCCTTCCAGTTTGGGCACCACGTTCGGGCGCGGGGAGTCGCGACCGGAGGCGGCTGGATCGACTCCCCGACCCGCGCCTCCGTGTCCGCCCCCGCGCTCACACGCTCGAGGCCAGCCCGGGGCCTCTCCGGCGGGCCGGGCATGCGTCACCCGCCGGGGCCAAGCTGAGCCGGGCGAAGGATTGGATCCCTCGCCCGGCACTTCGTCATGCAGCCACGTGCACGCTCGCCTTCTTCAAGAGCCCGACCTGCCCCGCGTGGTAGAGCACATGCTGGAGCTGCCCGCTGATCAGCTCGTACCAGGTGCCGTCCACGCCAGGGCGCTTCTCCACGAGCTTCGCGTCCGGGAACCGCTCGATCGTGGCGACGAGCCTCTTACCGGTCTCGAAGAACCGGGCCACCGCCACGGACCAGGCCGCGTCGTCGGCGAACGCCGCGACCGGCCAGTCCTCGGTGTTCGTGACTTCAGGGGTTTCACCCTCGACTCGCCGCCGCACCACGTCGTTCCAGGTGGTCCCGTGCAGGAGCACCTCGGCAATCGTGTGCCCATCGGGGATGGGGCGACGCGTGGCGGATTCGCGGCTCACCCCGTCGAGATTCTCCCGCCAGGACGGCCCGTGCCACGCCTCGCCGTTCAATGCCTTCTCGATCTCCTTCGCCAACCGCTTGCTCTCGCTCATGACGGTTCCTCCTGGCGTGATGTGAACCTCCTCCCGTTGACCTAACCCCTTTCAAGCCACGAATCGGTTATAATCCTGACCGGGCCATGCATAACCTGTCAAGAGCATTTTGGTGGTTAGCCCGCAGTCCCGAGAGGACCCCGTGAAGGCCGATCCGTTCGAGAAACCCTGGCATGGGCTGGAGAGCGAGCGCACCCCCGCGCTCGCCCTGGCCAACACGCTGGACTGGCGCCTGCGCGAGAAGCCGATCGAGCTCCTGCGCGACTATTCCGAGCTCGTGCGCTGGGCCCGATCGGTGGACGCACTGGAGCCGACGGAGGCGCGAGCGCTCCGCGCCTGGGCCGAGGAGCATCCGCGCGCGGCCGCGCGCGTGCTCGCGGAGGCGATCGAGGTGCGGGAAGCGATCGCGGCCATCGCCGGGGCTCTGATGAAGGGGCGCACGCTTCCCTCCGCCCCGCTCGCCCGGCTCGATCAGGCGTGCCACGCCGCGCACGAGCACCGGGCCCTGCGCCCGGGAGGCACCGGCGCACGGTGGGTCTGGCGCGACCCAAGCCCAGACCCCCACCGACCCGTCTGGGCCGCAGCGCTCGACGCCGAGCGCATCCTCACATCTGCCGACGCGGCTCGCGTCCGCCAGTGCGGCGACGCCGAGTGCGGCTGGTTCTTCCTCGACACATCACGCAACAAGAGCCGCCGCTGGTGCAGCATGGAGGCCTGCGGCAACCGCAACAAGGCGAGGCGCTTCTACAAGCGGGCGGCGGGGCGTGGCGGGCACTGAGGCGAAGGCGGACGCATCACGCTGAAGTAGAATCCGGGGATGTTCGCCGTCATTTCTCCGC
>JAEHDN010000025.1 GCA_016880395.1 Candidatus Eiseniibacteriota bacterium | reverse complement strand
GCGCTCGAGGCTCGACTCTACGGAGAGGCGCCCGGCTTCCTGCTCGAGGTGGCGCCGGACCGGGAGCGCGACGTGATCGATCTCTTCGGGTCGGCCGGCCTTGACATCGCGCCGGTCGGCAGGACGCTGGCCGAGCCTCGCCTCCGGATCCAGGATGGCGGCGCGGCGATCGTGGACGCAGATCTGGCGGAGCTCGCGCGGATCCATTCCGACGCGATCCGCCCCTACGTGGAGTAGACGATGGCCCGCGTGGCGGTGCTCCAGATTCCCGGCGTCAACTGCGAGTACGAGACGGTGCGCGTCCTCGAGGAGGTGGGTCTCGAGGCGCGGATCGTGCGGTCGAACGAGCCCTCGTCGGCGCTCGCCGATTTCGACGCGTTCGTGCTGCCGGGAGGCTTCGCCTTCCAGGACCGGATTCGCGCGGGCGCGGTCGCGGCCAAGCTGCCGGCCGTCGAGCGCATCGCGGCCGAGGCCGGTGAGGGAAAGCCGGTCCTCGGCGTGTGCAATGGCGCCCAGGTGCTGGTCGAGGCCGGGCTCGTCCCGGGGCTCGAGCGAGGGGCGGTCGAGATGGCGCTCGCGCCGAACCGGGCGCCCCGGCGCCAGGGCTATCTCTGCCGCTGGACGCGCGTGCGCGCCGGCCAAGGGCCGGGAGCCGCGCTCTGGACGTCGGCTCTCGAGGGCGATCGCGTGGTGCCGCTCCCGATCGCGCACGGCGAGGGGCGCTTCGAGACGGCGGACCCGGCCGTGGCGGCCCGCATCGAAACTGGTGGATTGGCTCTCTTCCGCTATGTGGACGCCGAGGGGAGCCCCGCGGCCCACTATCCCGACGATCCCAATGGGGCCATGCTCCAGGCCGCCGGGATCACGAACGCACGCGGGAACGTGCTCGCGCTGATGCCGCATCCGGAGCGGGGGTCGTGGCTCTTCCAGGTGCCGCTCGACTGGGCCGGCGCGTGGGGCGAGCGGCGCAGGTCCGCGGTGGGATCGCGGAGCGCGCTCGACGAGGCCGGCCCGGGACGCTTCCTCTTCGAGTCGCTGGCCCGGCACCTCGGCGTGCCGCGCGCGGAACGGGTGGTCGCGTGAGCGCGGTGCTCCGGACACGGCTCAAGATCGCGGACCTCACGGCGTGGACCGCGCTCGACGCGGCGCGGAAGCTCCTGCCCGCGGGCCACGCGCTCAGGCGGCTCCAGCGCGAAGAGATCTTCGTGTTCGAGCCGGCGGAGGGTCGCGGAGCCGACTTCGAGGGCCCGCTCGGCCACGCCATCGAGAGCAGCAACTTCTTCGTCAATCCGAACAAGGAGCAGTACCGGTTCCTCGGCGCCGCCGATCGCGGCGCCGCGCTCGTCCCGCCCGAGGGGGCCTGGGGAATCCTGGCCCGGGCGCGCGGGGAAACGCGCGACGATGGGCTGCGCGAGCGGCTCCTCCGGGAGCATCCGATGAACGGGCTCGGCTCGATCCGCCGGGGCCGGCTCTGGTGGCTCTGGGTCGAAGGGCCAGAAGGCCGCAGCGCGGACCTGGAGGCATGCTATCGGGCGGTGGGACCGGTGACGGGATCCCGCCGGGGGCTTCTGGTGAATCCTCATTCCGAGACCGATTTCAAGATCGACGGGCCGGTGTCGTGGGACGCGGTGGAAGCGTTCCTCCGCGCGCCGGCCGCACCGCGGCGCGAGGCCGCATGAAGGAGAGCCGGAGCGTGACGCAGCCGAGCGTACATCGCGCGAAGTCCCACACCGGGGGCGCCGCGCCGTCGAGCGGGGATCGCTTGCGAGAGGAGTGCGGGGTGTTCGGGATCTGGGGAGCGGAGAACGCGGCGCGCCTCACCTACGCCGGCCTCTACGCGCTCCAGCACCGGGGTCAGGAGAGCGCCGGGATCGTGGCGACCGACGGCGTCGAGTACCGCGAGCACAAGGGAGTCGGCCTCGTCTCCGACGTCTTCGCGGGGCGCGCGCTCGAGACGCTCCGAGGATCGATCGCGATCGGGCACAACCGCTACTCCACGACCGGGGGGAGCCACCTCCAGAACGCGCAGCCGCTCGTCGTGAACTACCGCGAAGGGAAGATCGCGATCGGACACAACGGCAATCTCGTGAACGCGCTGGCGCTACGGGACGAGATGGAGGGCAAGGGCTCCATCTTCCAGACCACGAGCGACACGGAAGTCATCCTCCACCTGATCGCGCGCTCCTCGGCCACCGAGATCGAGCGGATGGTCCCCGAGGCCCTCGCGCGCTGCCAGGGAGCCTATTCGCTCGTGATCCTGGCGGGCGACAAGCTGATCGGCGTGCGCGATCCGCGAGGCTTCCGACCGCTCTGCCTCGGGCGGCGCGGCGACGCGCACGTGCTCGCGAGCGAGACCTGCGCGCTCGACATCGTGGGCGCGGATTTCGTGCGCGAGGTCGAGCCCGGAGAGATGGTCGTGATCGACGGCCAGGGAGTCCGCTCCCACCGGATCTTCCGGGCCGAGGCGCAGCGGGCCTGCGTGTTCGAGCTGATCTATTTCTCGCGGCCCGACAGCGTCGTGTTCGGATTGAGCGTCGATTCGATCCGCCGGAGGCTCGGGCGTCGTCTGGCCGAGGAGCACCCAGCCGAAGCGGACATCGTGATCTCCGTTCCCGACTCCAGCAACAGCGCGGCGCTCGGCTTCTCGGAGCAGTCGGGGATCCCGTTCGAGCTGGGGCTGATCCGCAATCATTACGTCGGCCGGACGTTCATCGCGCCGCACCAGATCACCCGTGATTTCGGCGTGAATCTGAAGTTCAACGCCGTCCGTCGCATCCTGGACGGGAAGCGCGTGGTCGTGGTGGACGACTCGATCGTGCGGGGCACCACCAGTCGGAGCCTCGTGGCGATGCTTCGCGCGGCAGGCGCGCGCGAGATCCACTTCCGCGTGTCGAGCCCACCGATCGGCTGGTCCTGCTACTACGGCATCGACACCCCGAACCGTCGCGAGCTGATCGCCTCGTCCCACACGGTGGAGCAGATCCGCAAGTACCTCCACGTCGACTCGCTCGGCTACCTGTCGATGGAGGGGCTCCGCGCCTGCGTGGATCGGCCGGACGACCACTGCTACGCCTGCTTCGACGGCGACTACTCGGTGCGCTTCGGGGAGGAGATGGACAAGCTCGCGCTCGAGCGCCCCCGCGCGAGGACCGCCGAAACCTCCTGACCGGGCAGCGCTCGAGCTCGGCCGCGCGCCTCCCGATCGTGCAGGCTGCACGATCGCCTCGAATTCGCACGCGGCACCCCCGAGCCCGTGGCGTCCGCGCCACCTAAGCGCCGTATCCACCGCGGGATCGCCGCCCGGCCCCCTGGCACGCCGCTTGCCCCTCGCCCCCGGAGCGGATCATCCGCTTTCCTGCCACAGCGCACGGACGCCCGGGGCACCCGACCGTGAACGACGAAACCGCGAAGAATCGGAAGAAGATGGGGGAGTATCTCCTCGAAGCGGGGCTCATCACCGAGCTCCAGCTCAAGGAGGCGCTCCGCCGCCAGCGGCAGAGCAAGGAGCCGCTCGGACGGATCCTCGCGCGAACCGGGGTGGTGAGCGAGGGGGACGTGTGCCGCGTGCTCCACCAGCAGCTCGGGCTGCCACTCGTGGATCTCAGCACGGTGGCGATCGACGAGAGCGTGATCGGGCTCGTGCGTGAGGAGCTGGCGAAGAAGTACACGGCCATCCCGCTCGACCTGGAGAACCGCAACACCCTGCGCGTCGCGATGGCCGATCCCCTCAACGCCGCCGCGCTCGAGGACCTCCGCTTCCAGAGCGGCCACTTCATCCGCCCCGTGCTCGCTCCGCCGTCCGCGATCGTGGACGCGGTCTCGAAGTACTACCACATCGACGCGAACGTGGTGGAGATCCTCGAGAACATCATCCGCGACGAGCCGGTCTCGGAGCTGAAGGAGGTCGTCGACTCGGAAGGGGATGTGTCGATCGACGAGCTGATGAAGATCAGCTCCGGCCCCCCCATCATCCGCCTCGCCAACTGGCTCATCACGCGCGCGGTCGAGATGCGCGCGAGCGACATCCACGTGGAGCCGCAGGACAAGGTCGTCGGCGTGCGCGTCCGCGTGGACGGGCTCCTCCAGGATCTCGAGCGGCTCCCCAAGTGGACGCAAGGCGCCCTCATTTCGCGGCTCAAGATCCTCGCGTCCCTCGACATCGCCGAGAAGCGCCTGCCGCAGGACGGCCGGTTCCGGGTGGAGGTGGACGGGCGCCGGATCGATCTCCGGGTCTCGACCCTGCCGACCGCGCATGGCGAGAAGGTCGTGATCCGGATCGCCGACCAGGAGCGCTCCGCGTTCCGGCTCGACTCCCTCGGGCTCGCGGAGCAGGACATCGAGCGCATGCGCGCGTACGGGTCCCGACCGCAGGGGATCCTCATCGTGACGGGGCCCACCGGGAGCGGCAAGACCACGATGCTCTACTCGCTCCTCCAGCACATCCACTCGGTCACGAAGAACATCGTGACCGTGGAGGACCCGATCGAGTTCCAGGTTCCCGGAGTCAACCAGGTCCAGGTGGACGAGAAGAGCAAGAAGACCTTCGGCGCGATCCTCCGCGCCATGCTGCGGCAGGATCCGGACGTCATGATGATCGGAGAGATCCGCGACCTGGAAACGGCCCAGATCGCGTTCCGCGCCTCGATCACCGGCCACCTCGTGCTCTCGACGGTCCACACGAATGACGCCCCATCCGCGATCACGCGGCTCACCGACCTCGGCCTCCAGCCCTTCATGGTGGCGTCGAGCCTCATCGGCGTCGTGTCGATGCGGCTCATCCGGACCCTCTGCCCGAAGTGCAAGGACACGTACGGCCCCACGGGAGACGAGCTCCGCATGCTCGGGCTCTCGGTCCGTGACGCGGGCGATCTCGCGCTCCACCGGCCGGTCGGATGCGAGTTCTGCGGTGAATCCGGGTACCGGGGACGCACGGGGGTGTTCGAGGTCCTCGACATGACCGACCCGATCCGCCGGCTCATCGCGAGCGGTGCGTCGGAGTCGATGATCCGCCAGGCCGCGATCGAGAACGGCATGATCCCGATCGGCCAGGACGGCCTCGCGAAGGTGATCGCGGGGGAGACGAGCCTCGAGGAGCTGCGCCGTGTCCTCTACTACGAGGAGGAGCTGGCGCGACTCTGCCAGTCGTGCCACCGTTCGGTATCGGCGGAGTTCGTCTTCTGCCCGCACTGCGGCGAGCCCTCGGCGACCGTGTGTGTGGGATGCCAGCGGCGCATCGACCCCCAGTGGCTCTTCTGCCCCACGTGTGGCCACGCGTGCGCGGTCGCGCAGCGCGCCGCCGCGGAGCCGCTCGTCCCCGCGGACGCCCCCGAGCCGGCCGACCCGGCCGCCGCCGCGCTCTGGGAGGAGCTGGCCGAGG
>JAEHDN010000231.1 GCA_016880395.1 Candidatus Eiseniibacteriota bacterium | reverse complement strand
GTCGCCCTCCTCCTAGAGCGTCACGTCCAACTCCTGCTTGACCAAGTTGCCGACCTCTTCGATGCGCGCCGGATGGAGGCGGCCGTCGCGGATCAGGCGCTGGAGCGCGAGCCGCGCAATCTCGCGGCGGTAAGGGTCGTACGCGGAGATGAGCACCGCCTCCGGCGTGTCGTCCACGATCAGGTCCACGCCCGTCGCCTGCTCGAGCGCGCGGATGTTGCGCCCTTCGCGCCCGATGATGCGCCCCTTCATGTCGTCCGACGGGAGGTCCACGACGGAGACCGCGGTCTCCACCGTGTAGTCCGGCGCGAGCCGCTGGATCGTCGTCGCGAGGACCTCGCGCGCCTTCTCGCGCGCGGTCTCGCGCGCCTGCTCCTCGAGCCGCATGCCGACGAGCGCCGCCTCCCGGCGCGCCTCCTCCTCCATCGTGCCGAGGAGCTGACGCCGGGCCTCCTCCGCCGTGAGACCGGAGATCGTCTCGAGCTTGCGCCGCTGGTCCTCGAGCGCGTGCGCGAGCCGGCCCTCCTTCTCGGCGATCCCCTGCTCGCGAGCGACGAGGCCCCGCTCGCGGTCGATGAGCTCGCTGGCGCGGCGGTCCGTCTGGGAGAGCTTCTTCGAGAGCTCCTCGTCCTTCGCGAGCACGCGCTGCTCGGTCTGCTTGAGCTCCCGCTCCTGGCGCCGCGCCTCCTGCTCGAGCTCGCCGCGTCCCTTGAGCATCGCCTCGCGGGCCTCGAGCTCGCCGGCCTTCCGGGAGGTCTCCGCGTCCCGCTGCGCGGCCTCGATAATGCGGCGCGCCTGCGCCTCGGCGCTACCGATCTTCTTCTCGCTCGACTGCTTGTGGAGGAAGAACCCGATGGCGAGGGCGACCGATGCCACGACCACCAACAGCAGCACGATCAAAGGGTCCATCATCGCTCCATCACCCCGGACAGCGATGTGTAAGTGAGCGTCAAGTATTCGTCAGACTTGACAAGTATAGGGGTGGGCCGGAGGGTGAGTCAAATCCCCACCTCTGCCGTGTGCCGGGAGTGTTTCGAACCTGGTTTCACCAGGTGGGCGCCGTTTTTGGAGAGCTTCAGGCTTCCCCTTCAAGAGGGGCTTGCACACCGCCCTCGCGTACAGCTCCCGTTATGTGTACGAGGTTGAAACTTCCCCCCAGCATCACAAACAGCGTAGGGACGTCTGACTGTGTACCTGCCCCCGGCCCGCGACGTCAAGTCCTTCGTGAGGACGGGCCTCGCGTCAGGCCGGAGGCTTGTCGGGCGGGGCCAGCCGGTCCAGGATCTGCACGAGCGCGCCCAGGCGCCGGCCGACGTCGCGGCCGGAGTCCTTGGCGGTGTCGCGCGCGTGGAACAGCTCGTCGGTGATGTCGAGCGCGGCGAGCGTGAGCGCGGCCAGGGGGTCCTTCACGCCCGCCTTCTTCAGCGACGCGACGCGCTCCTCGAGGTAGCCGGCGAGCGAGCGGAGGTACTCGGGCGCCTCCGACGAGCGGAGCGTCAGCGTCTGGCCCAGAACCGTGATCTGGACGCGGCCCGCCTCCGCCATT
>JAEHDN010000230.1 GCA_016880395.1 Candidatus Eiseniibacteriota bacterium | reverse complement strand
CAGGGTCTCGAGCACCTCGTTCACCTCGTCCTTCAGCATCGAGAACGCGGCGGCCTGCGCCGGGGAGACCACGCTCGTGTCCTCGATGAAATCGCCGAGGTTCGAATCGTCGTCTTCGCCGATCGGCCGGTCGAGGGAGATCGGCTCCTGCGCGGCCTTGAGCACGCTCTTGATCTTGTCCACCGGGAGCGCCAGCTTCTCGGCGACCTCCTCGGGAGTGGGCTCGCGACCCAGCTCCTGGACCAGCCGGCGCGACGTGCGCACGACCTTGTTGATGGCCTCGATCATGTGCACCGGCACGCGGATGGTTCGCGCCTGGTCGGCGATGGCGCGCGTGATCGCCTGGCGGATCCACCAGGTCGCGTAGGTCGAGAACTTGTAGCCCTTGCGGTAGTCGAACTTGTCGACCGCGCGCATGAGCCCCGAGTTGCCCTCCTGGATCAGGTCGAGGAACTCGAGCCCGCGGTTCGTGTAGCGCTTCGCGATCGAGATCACGAGACGCACGTTCGCCTCGATCATCTCGCGCTTGGCCTTGTCCCGCGCGATCTCGCCGGAGCGGATCTCGGTCGCCACCTCGCGGATCTGGTCGCGGGTCATCTTCCCCTCGATCTCGATCTTCTTCACCAGGCGGCGGCAGTTCTTGTACTCGAGCTCGTAGGCTTCGAAGTCGGAGGCCCGGATACCGGTCTCCTTCTCGATCGCCTTCCCTTCCTTGCGGCTCTTCTTGAGCCGCTTGATCAGGGCGTGGACCTCGTCGCCCGACTTACCCCACTTCCACTCCGCGCGCGTGAGGTTGATCTCGGTCTCCTCGATCCGCTTCGAGAAGCCCTTCATGCGCTCCGCGAGCCGGTCGATCAGCTTGTTGTTGATGTTGAGCGAATAGAGCTCCTTCAGGAGCTCCTCGTCGGCATGGCGCACCTTCTCCTGGTGCGCCCGGCGCTTCTCCTCGGAGAGGCGACCGACCGACTTCTCCTGCACCTTCGCGAGCCGCCCGTGGAGGACCCGGATCCGGTCGATCGACTTGAGCACGCGCGCCCGCTCGCGCTTCGGCGAGAACTCGGGATTCCAGTTCCCGAAGTCGATCTGCGTGAGGTCCTCGACCCGCACCTTGCCCTGCTTCAGCTTGGTGCCGAGGCCGACCAGCTCCTTGAGGATGGGGGTCGAGCGGAAGAGCGCCGTGCAGATCTGGCGCTCGCCGGCCTTGATGCGCTTCGCGATCTCGACCTCGCCCTCGCGGTCGAGGAGCGGCACGCGCCCCATCTCGCGCAGGTACATGCGGACCGGATCGTCGTACCGCATCGGGTGCGGCAGGACCTGCTTCTCGGCCGGCTTCTTCTCGTCCTTGCGCTTGATCTTGAGCTTCTGCTGGGCTTCCTCGTGGGTATCGAAGACGTCGACCTTCAGGTCGTTCAGCGCGATGTAGACCTCGTCCATGTCGTCCACCGAGGCGCTCTCGTCGAGAAACGTCTCGATCTGATCATGGAGCAGGTACTGCTGCTTCCCGGCCAGGACCTTCAGGTCGTGAAAGCGGTCCGTCTTTTCACGCTTCATCCGGTGACGTCTCCTCTCCCTCGTGTGATTCCGCCCGAGCCCTTGCGAAACCGCCGGGTGGTTGCGGCCTTGGTTTAAACAGAGTTTGTACCATGTAGCTTGGATGCGAGATCCCGCCGTTCGGCCACCAACCGGTCGAGGGCCCCGTCCCGGGACCGCTCCGACAGGCGGATGGCCCGGTCCAGCTCCTGGAGCGACGCCTTGAGCCTCCGCTCCTCGATCCGGTGGAGAAGCTCCCGGGCGATCTTACGGGCCGTCTCGTCCGTGATCCCCTCCTCGACCGGGTGGTCCGCCAGGAGTGACCGGGCGAGCCCGTCCATCGACTCGAGCGCCCGAAGCTCCTCCGGCAGAGGCGCCCGGCCCATCGTCAGCCAGTCCGCGAGCAAGGCCCGTAAGCTCTTGCTCTTGAAGCAGCTCACGCCGCCGCTTCTGGCCACTTCGACGACCGCCCCGTCCTCCGTGAGGCACCGCGAGGCCAGCTCCCGCTCGACGGGGTCGATGATCTCGGGGGGCTCCGGAAGGCCCCCGGGGCTACCTGGGCTGTCCGACGCCGACCCGCCTCCGACCTCTGGCCCGCCGGCCGCGGGCCCTGCCCCGGCCGGGCCCCGGACAGGCGTCGTCCGCCGCCCGGCTCCCCTTCTACGACCCAGGGCCTCGAGCAGAACATCCTCCTCGACCCCGAAGGCCACGGCGCCCCGGCGGACCATCATCCGCCGCCGCACCGGGTCCTCCACCCGTCCGAGAAGCTCCACGTATCGCTTTACCCGTGCCTCGGGCGTCGGGTTCGCCCCGGGCGACGAGAGCCTCGCCGTGGCCAGGAAGGCCGCCACGTCCATCGCTCCCTCGAGGAGGCCGGCAAACGCCTTCGCCCCGTTCCGGAGCAGGAACGAGTCGGGATCCTCCCCCTCGGGCAGGAGCAGCACCCGGACCGGGAGCCCCGCCGCGAGCATCGGCTCGAGCGCGCGGTCGGCCGCCCGGATCCCGGCGTCGTCCCCGTCGTAGACCAGGACCGCCTCCGCCTCGAACCGCGCGAGCGCCCGGGCCTGATCGATCGTGAGCGCGGTGCCCGAGGTGCAGACCGAGTTCGCGAAGCCGGAGGCATGGAGCCGCACGACGTCCAGGTTCCCCTCGCACACGAGGGCCTGCCGCTTTTCACGGATTGCGCTCCGCGCGAGTGGCAGCCCGAAGAGGAGCCCGCCCTTTCGATAGATCGGAGACTCCGGAGAGTTGAGATATTTCGGCGTGTCCTCCGGGTCCACCGCGCGCGCTCCAAACCCCGCGAGCCGCCCCGTTCCGATCTCGATGGGAAACATGATGCGGTTGCGGAACCGGTCGTAGTGTCCGCCGTCCCCGCGCCGCACGACGAGCCCAGCCTCTTCCAGCACCTCGACCGGCAGGAGCTTTCCGAGCGCGGTCAGGAGACCATCCCATCCCGCCGGAGCCCAGCCGATGTGGAAGCGCTCGAGCGCCGGCCGGTCGAACCCGCGGCCCGCGAGGTACGCGCGCGCGTGCGCGCCCGCCTCGCTCGAGAAGCTCGCCTGGAAGAAGTCGCTCGCGAGCGCGGTGGCCTGATAGAGCCGGTCGCGCTTCTTGTCGGCCGCGGTCGACTCGGCGCGCGGCAGGTCGATCCCGGCGCGCTCCGCCAGCGACTGGAGCGCCTCGGGAAACGTCACCTTGTCCATCTCCATCAGGAACGAGAAAACGTCGCCCCCCCGGTTGCAGCCGAAGCAGTGCCATATCTGCCGCTCCGGATTGACCGTGAACGACGGGGTCTTCTCCGCGTGGAACGGGCAGAGCCCCTTCCACGTGCGGCCCGCGCGACGGAGCGTCACGCGCTCTCCGACCACCTGCGCGATGTCGATCGCGTTCCGGACCTCTTCCTTCGCTTCCTGAGGTGTGCGGGTCGTCGTCATGTCAGCCGAGCGTCACCACCGTCACGCCCGTTCCACCCTCCCGGATCTCGCCGAGCCGGAACTCCTTCACGAGCGAGTTTTTCGAGAGCCAGTGCTTCATCCGCTCCCGCAGGATGCCCTTCCCCTTGCCATGGATGATGCGCGCCGTCGGAAGCCCCGCCATCGCGGCGTCCTCGAGGAAGCGCTCCGCGGCCCGGATCGCCTCGTCCGCCTCGAGGCCGCGAACGTCGATCTCGGATTTCGATTCCATCGGCTCGATACCCACTGGATTCCGCCGCGGCGGACCCGCCGCCGTGGCTCCCGCGGCCGGCTGGCCCGCGGCACCGCCCTGCCCCTCCGCGCGCCTGAGCTGCGCGAGCGGGAGCATGGCCGTGGCGCCCCCGATCCGAACGCGCACGCGGCCGTCCCCGTCGGGATCGGTCAGGACCTCGGCGTCGGCGCGGAGCGAGGGAACGTGGACGCGATCGCCCACGGACACTCCGCGCACCGGCTCGCCCATCCGGACCGGCAGCTCCGGGCTCTCGCGCTCGATCTCTTCCGCGATCCCCTTCGCCATGTCCCGCGCCTCGCGGAGACGCTCGGGCGTCGCCTTTCGGTCCGCGCGGAGCTTCTTCCGGTAGTCGTCGATCTGGTTCTCGAGCTGGCGCAGGAGATCCTTCCGCGCCGAGAGCTCGGCCTGCTTCCGCTCGCGCCGCTCCTCGTCCAGCCGGTCGCGGATCTCGCGGAGATCCGCCTCGCGCGCCGCCAGGTCCATCCGCGCCCGCTCCAGCACCGCGCGCTCCGTGCGGGCCTCCTCGCGAAGCCGGCTCAGCTCCTCGAGGAGCTTGTTGAGATCGCGCTCCCCCTCGGGGAGAAGCTGCCGCGCCCGGTCGAGAACCGCGGGATCCATGCCGTACCGCTCGGCCACCTGGATCGCGCGGCTTCCGCCCGGCACGCCGACGACGATCCGGAAGCGCGGCCGGAGCGTCTCCTCGTCGATGGCCATCGAGGCGTTCCGCACACCCGCGGTCTCGTGGGCGAAGGTCTTGAGCATCCCGTGATGCGTCGTCGCGATGCAGAGTGCGCCCCGCTCGAGTAGCGTCTCGAGAACCGCCTGGCCCAGGGACGCTCCCTCGACCGGGTCGGTGCCCGAGCCAAGCTCGTCCAGGAGCACGAGGCTCCGCTCCGTCGCGTGTCCCAGCGCCTCGGTCACGCGCCTCAGGTGCGAGAGGAACGTGCTCACGTCGGCCAGGATCGACTGCTCGTCCCCGATGTCGCAGATCACGCGATCGAGCCACGGGATCACGGTCCCCGCCGCCGCCGGCACCGGCAGGCCGGCCATCGCGAGGAGCGCCAGGAGGCCGACCGTCTTCATCGCGACGGTCTTCCCGCCCATGTTGGGGCCGGTGATCAGGAGCATGCGCGTCTCGGGGTCGAGCTCCAGGTCGAGCGGCACCGGCGCTCCCGTCTCGCCACGCCGATGCCGTTCGACCAGGAGCGGGTGCCGCCCGCCGCGAAGCTGGAGCCGGCGCTCCTCGGTCAGCTCGGGCAGCGTGCCGTCGGTCTCCCGCGCCCAGGCCGCGACGGCCTGCGCCGCGTCCAGCCGCACGAGCGCTTCGAAGTCGGCCTCGAGCGCCCCGCGCTGCGCGTGCGCCCGCGCGCTCAGATCCCGGAGGATCCGATCCACCTCCTCCGCCTCGTCGACGCCAAGCTCCGACAGGTCGCTGTTCGCGTCGGCGGCGTCGCGCGGCTCCACGAAGAGGCTCGCGCCGGAGCCCGAGTGGCCGAGCACCGTGCCCGGCAGGGCGCGGCGGTTCGACGACGGGATCGCGACGACGTACCGCCCCTCGCGGAGCGTGACGAAACTCTCCGGAGTCGCGAGCGAGCGGAGGATCGACTCGAGCTTCGACGCGAGCTTCTCGCGGAGCCCGCGGATGCGGCGGCGGATCCGGGAGAGCTCGGGGCTCGCGTCGTCCTTCACCTCGCCGCTGGGATCGAGCGCGCGCGTGATCGCGCGGTGGAGCGTCTCGACGGGATCGAGCCCGCCCAGCATCAGGTCGAGCCCGGGCGTGTCGCGCCGCGTCTTCCGGTGCCAGGTCACGACCGCGCGCGCCTGCTCGAGCAGGAGACCGATCCGCCAGAGCTCGTCCCCACGCAGGGACGCGCCTTCGCGGCTCAGTCGTTCCAGCTCGGTGCGGAGATCGGGAGGCGCGGCCGCGGGCGGCTGATCGCCGACGTCGGCGCAGGCCAGGAGATCGGCATAGATCTGCTGCGCGGCCAGGGCTCCGTCGAGCCGGCCGTGAGGCGCGAGCAGGAGGACACGCTCGCGGCCCGGTTGGGAACGAGCCCGCCCCGCAATCGAGCCGAGGATGGCGGGGAGTTCCAAAGCCGAAGTCGCGTGATCCCCGATGCCGTGGATACGATCGGTCATCGGAGTACCCGCTCTGGAACGCGTGGTCGCGTCGCTAATGGCGGTAAGTTCCGGACGTGAGGGTGAACGTGATCGTGCGAAGCCGAAGTGCCGACCCAGGAGGCGAACGGGAAACCGGCCCTTGCCGGTTTCCCGCCCGTACAGCTAGCTCGAACGAGCCTTAGTCGGCTTTCATCCGAGCCATCATCTTGCGTTTCGCGGCGTTGAGCTTCCGCTTCCGCCGCTCGCTCGGTTTCTCGAAGTGCTGGTGACGACGCAGATCGGCGAGAACTCCAGCCTTCTCGCACTTCTTCTTGAACCGGCGAAGGGCACTCTCGAAGGACTCGCCTTCTTTGACCCTGATGCCGGGCATCTAAGGAATCGCCTCCTAACCATGGTTTGAGGTACGGAGATCAGCCCTCCCGTTTCGAGGAGTGGGCAGCATTCGGCTAACACTAGGAAGATACCCCGGATACGCGGATTTGTCAAATTTGCCCTAGACCCTTGCGGAGCAACCAATTGCGGATCACGGAGAGGAGCGCGATGGAGGCCGTCTCGGTCGTTAACCGGCTGGGACCCAAGGAGATGGGGTGAAATCCGGCCTTCGCGAGCCGCGCATACTCCTCACGATCAAATCCACCGGGAGGTCCAACCGCCAGGGATATCATGGTTTGGGACGATTCCAAGGCCTCGGGCGGGGGTGGAGTGCCCCAAGGGTCGGCCACGAACCGGGGTCCAGGACCGAGCGCCCCGATCGCTTCTTCGAGCGACAGGCTCGACGTCACCAGGGCCGATCGGCACCGGCGAGACTGCTTGGCACCCGCACGGGCGATCCGGTCGAGCCGCTCGAGCTTCCCCTCGCCGAGCGCGTGTCGTTCGCTCCGCGCGCAGACCACGAAGTCGATCCGCCTCGCTCCGAGCGGGACCGCATGCTCCACGACCGCCTCGGCCGGCCCCGCATCGGGAAGCCCGACGAGGAGGGCGATCGCGAGCGGAAGCTCGCCGCGCTCCGGATCGCGTGCCGCGATCGACGCCGTCACGACGTCACCGGTTATCGACTCCACGAAGCACTCGTACGCCGTGCCGGCCCCGTCGATCGCGGTGAAGGGTGTGCCGGGCGCGGCGCGGTGCACGCGGATCAGGTGGTGGGACTCCTCGCGGCTCAGCGTGAGATGGTCGCCGCGGATCTCTGCAGGATCGACCCAGAAGGTCGTGTCGGGACGCCTCGCCTCCGCCACGGGCGATCGTTACGGAGCGACGTCGTCCGACGGGCGCCGCGGCCCCGGGACCTTCGACTCGGCGAGCTGATCGAACTCCTGGAGCACCTTGCGCGCACGATCGGAGATCTTGGACGGCGTGGGGATCACGACGCGGACGAGCAGATCCCCGTGGCCCGAGCGCTTGAGGCTCTTCAGCCCCTTGCCGCGAAGGCGGAGGAACTTCCCGTGCGCGGCTCCGGCGGGGACGTCCACCATGGCGCGGCCCCCGCCGAGCACGGGCACCTCGATCTTCCCGCCGAGCGTCGCGCGGGAGAAGCTGATCGGGACCTCGACGATCAGGTCGTCGCCGTCGCGCAGGAAGAGATCGTGCTCCATCTCCTCGATGTGCGCGATGAGGTCGCCGGACGGCCCGCCGCGGGGACCCGAGTCCCCCATGCCGGCGATCGGGATGTAGTTTCCGTTGGAGACGCCGGCGGGGACCTTGATCGAGATCTCGCTCTGCTCGCGCACGCGACCCTCGCCGTGGCAGGTGTCGCAGGGCGATTCGACGACCTGCCCTTCACCGCGGCAGCGATCGCAGGTCGTGATGTTGATCATCTGGCCGAAGATCGAGCGCTGGACCATGCGGACCTGTCCGGAGCCGTGGCAGACCGGGCAGGTCTTCTTCTTGGTGCCGGGCTTGGCGCCGCTCCCCTTGCACGTGCCACAGCCGCGCATGTGACGGATCTTCACGACCTTCTCCACGCCCGTCGCGATCTCCTCGAGCGTGAGCGGGAGCCGGATCTCGAGAGTGTTGCCCCGGCGCTCGCGCGGACCACTGCCGCGGCCCTGCTCGAACACGTCACCGAAGCCGCCCATGCCGCCCGCGCCCCCGAAGTCGCGCATGAACGCGCGGAGCGCGTCGGCGAGGTCGAACCCCGCGAAGTCCTGGGCGCCTCCGAAGGGCGCCTCCGCGGCGTGGCCGAAGCGGTCGTACTGCGCGCGCTTGTCGGCGTCGTGGAGGACCTCGTACGCCTCGGCCACCTCCTTGAACTTCTCCTCGGCCTCCTTGTTCCCCGGATTGCGGTCGGGATGGTGCTTCATCGCGAGCTGCCGGTAGGCCTTCTTGATCTCCTCCTCCGAGGCGCCCCGCTCGACGCCGAGCACCTCGTAGTAGTCGCGACGCGGCATCAGATCCCGCCCCCGGTGGATGCACCCCGCTCCGCGCCACCCGCCACGACGACCTTGGCGTGCCGGAGCACGCGGCCGCGGAAGAGGTAGCCGGCCTGCGCCACCTCGACGACCGTGCCGGGCGCCTGGCCCTGCGCCGGCTGCTCCGCGATCGCGTCGTGGAGCGCGGGATCGAAGCGCTCACCGAGCGGGCGGAGAGCCTCGAGCCCCTGGGCCGCGAGGATGCGCATGAGCCGCTCGTACACGAGCCCGACCCCGGCGCGCATGGACTCGTCCACCGTGCCGTCCATGGCGCGGAGCGCGCGCTCGAAATCGTCGAGCACCGGCAGGAGCTCGCGCACGAGCGACTCCTGCGCGAACTGCACCGACGTCTCCATCTCGGCGCGCCGCCGGCGCACGATGTTCTGCTGCTCGGCCACGGCGCGGAGGAGCTCGTCCTCGCGCGCGCGGAGCCGCTCCAGCTCGGCCATCAGCGCGCCTGCGTCGGCGGCCTCGACCGAGGTCTCGGGTCCCAGATCGCCTCCCGGCTCGACGCCTTCCGGCGCGACTCCGGCCTCGCCCTTCGTCTCATCGTGCTTGCGTTTCATCGTTCACGCTCCGAAAGCCGCTCGCCCACGTAGGAGACGAGCGACACGATTCGTCGATACGGCATGCGCACCGGTCCCATGATCCCGACGAAGCGGTGCATGCCCTTGGCCTCGACCCGGATCGCGACGAGCGAGCAGTGGCGCATGGCGCCGGGTCCGTTCTCCGATCCGATCGACACGCGCGCGCGCCCCGGCCCTGCGCCGGCTTCGAGGGCGCGGGCGAGCGGCTCCCGCTCCGCGAGGAGCGAGACGAGCGGGCGGAGACGGTCGGGGGTCTGGAACTCGGGCTGCGATGCGATGTGATCGGCCCCCTCGATCCGCACGTCGGTGCGTCCCTCCGATTCTAGATGACTCGCGGCCCGTTCGAGCGCCTCCACGAGGATCGCGGCCTCGGACCCGTCCTCGTCGGCCGCGTGGGCGGCATGCGCCCTCGCCTCGACGGCGCTCCGGATCGGCAGGAGCCCGCGGACGCGCGCCTCCGCGCGACGCACGTCGGCCGCGGTGGGCGATCCGGCGGGCATCCAGCTCGCGGTGGCCACGACGTCCCCCGTCTCGCGCCAGGCGAGGAGCAGGAGTCCGTCGTCGAGAAGCACCAGGTCGGCTCCCTCGATGGAGCGGGCGCCGCTCACCGCGACGACCGCGAGCTGCCGGGCCATGCGCGCGAGGACGGTCGGCACGCGGGTGTCGGAAGCTTCCTCCTCGGCGGCGCGCGAGCGTGACGTGAGCGCCTCATCGACAGCGCGCCGCGCGGCGGGGCCGATCGGCTCCGGGCGCATCAGCTCGTCCACGTAGAGGCGGAACCCGGCCTCGGTCGGCACGCGCCCAGCCGAGGTGTGCGGATGGTCGAGGAAGCCCATCTCCTCGAGCTGCTGCATGGCGCTCCGGATGGTCGCGGGCGAGATGCTGAGGTGGTAGGCGGCGCGGATCGCCTGCGACCCGACCGGACCGGCCCGGGACACGTGGCGTTCCACCACGAAGGTGAGGATCCGGCGGTGCCGCTCGTCGAGTCGGGGCTGCGTCATGGTCGTAGGGTCGTTTGGCACTCGGGGATTCGAAGTGCCAACGAGGGGGACGCTAGCAGCCGGGAGCCGGGGTGTCAAGGCGGCCGGACCGCGCGAGGAGATCGGAGGAGATCTCGTGCGACACGAGGAGCCCCCGCTCCGTCGGCCGGATCCGTCCGGGTGGATCGAGCCGGACCGCGCCGGCACTCCGCGCCCACTCGGCCCAGCCGTCCAGCGCGGCGCCGGCGAGCCGTTCCGCGTACCGGCGCCTCAGCCCGCGCGCGCGTCGAAGGCCGAGGAAGATCGCCTCGGTCGCCGCCGTCTCGCGCGTGACCTCCTCTACCTCCTCGCGCGGCAGCTCGCCCGACTCCACCCGTTCGAAGTACCGGGTCACATCCTCCTCGTTGCGCCAGCGCGCCGCCCCGTTGAAGGAGTGCGCACCCGGGCCGAGGCCGAGGTAAGGGCGACGGGTCCAGTAGCCCTCGTTGTGCCGCGACTCGTGACCCGGGAGGGCCCAGTTCGAGACCTCGTAGTGGCGGTAGCCCGCCGCGGCCAGCCGCTCCCCGATCCGCTCGTAGCGATCCGCGGCCGCATCCGCGTCCAGAGGGAGGACCGAGCCGCGCTCGACCTTCCTCGCGAGCGGCGTGCCGGGCTCCACCTGGAGCGAGTAGATCGAAAGGTGCGGCACCCCGAGATCGACCAGCGCGGCGACGCCCGCCAGCACGCCGACCTCCGTCTCCCCTGGCACCGCGACCATGAGATCCACCGAGAGGGTCCGGAATCCCGCGCGCTGCGCCTGCGCCATCGCATCGAGCGCGCGCTCCGGCCCGTGGATGCGTCCCAGCAGGCGGAGCACCGTCGGCTCGAGCGACTGGATGCCGAGGCTCAGGCGGTCGACGCCACCCTCGCGCAGGATCGCGAGCTTCTCGTCGGTCAGCCCTTCCGGGTTCGCCTCGACGGTCCATTCCCGGACGCGGCTCAGGTCCCACGCCGAGCGCACCCACGCAAGGCAGGCCCGGAGCGAGTCGGGATCGAGGGCCGTCGGCGTGCCGCCGCCGAAGAAGATCGTGCGCGGTCGGCCCCAAGCGGCCGTCGGGTGCGCCATCTCCGCCTCGCGGCGGAGCGCGGCGAGGAGCCGCTCGGGCTCGGCCCGATGGAGCGCCGCCTTCGCGAACGCGCAGTAGGGGCAGAGGCTCCGGCAGTACGGGAGGTGGATGTAGAGGCCGTGCTCCATGCGGGCCCCGCTAGCCGATCGGGTGGAAGATGCGGTTGAGGCGCGGGAGGCGCCGCTCCGCATCCCACGACCAGTAGAGGATCATGGCCTTTCCCTTCACGAGATTCTCCGGGAGTGCGCCCCAGAACCGGCTGTCCTGGCTGTTGTCCCGGTTGTCCCCCATCATGAAGAGCTGATGCTGGGGAACGACGAAGGGGCCGTAGTTGTCGCGCTGGTTCGTCTCGCGCGGGAGCACGCGGGGATCCTTGTGGACCACGTAGGGCTCCTCGCGCGGGTGCCCGTCCACGTAGAGCACCTTGTCCCGGATCTCGACCGTCTGCCCGCCCACCGCCACGCAGCGCTTGATGAAGTCGCGCGCGGGATCGTCCGGGTATCGGAAGACGATGATGTCCCCCACCCTGGGGTGGCGGATCTCCGGGAAGCGGTAGTAGAGGAGGCGGTTTCCGCTGAACCCGATGTCGATCTCGGAGCCGTAGACCATCTTGTTCACGAAGAGGAAGTCTCCGACGAGGAGCGTGTCCTCCATCGATCCGGTCGGAATGCGGAACGCCTGGATGACGAGACCGCGGATCACGACCGTGAGCACGATGGCGAGGACCAGCGCCTCGACGTACTCGCGGATGCTCGACTTGGTCCGGGCGCGCGCCCGCTCGGCGGAGGTGCCGACGGCCTTGGCCATGGTCTGGGCTCTCCTCCTCGGGCCCTAGCGCTCCACCCGGAGGACGGCGAGGAACGCCTCCTGCGGGATGCGCACGGTGCCGATCTGCTTCATGCGCTGCTTCCCCTCGCGCTGCTTCTCGAGGAGCTTCCGCTTCCGCGTGATGTCGCCTCCGTAGCACTTGGCGAGCACGTTCTTGCGCAGGGCCGAGATCGTCTCGCGGGCGATCACCTGACCGCCGATCGTGGCCTGGACGGCGATCGGGAACATCTGCCGCGGGATCAGCTCCTTGAGCTTGAGGGCGATCTCCCGCCCCCAATCGTAGGCCTTCTCGCGGTGCACGATGACCGACAGGGCGTCGACCGGGTCGCCGTTCAGCAGGATGTCCATCTTGACCAGGTCGGCCGGCTTGTACCCGGCCAGCTCGTAGTCGAGGGATGCATAGCCGCGGCTCAGGGACTTCAGCTTGTCGTAGAAGTCGAGGACGATCTCCCCGAGCGGCAGCTCGTAGGTGAGGTGCGCGCGCTGCTCGCTCGGATACTCCATGCCGCCGAAGATGCCGCGCCGGTCCTGGGCGAGCTTCATGATGTTCCCGACGTACTCGATCGGGACCACGACCTGGGCGCGCACGTAGGGCTCCTCGATCGACTCGATCTGCTGCGCGGGAGGCATGAGCGCCGGGTTCTCCACCACGATGAGGTCGCCGCTCGTCTTCAGCACGTGATACTCCACGCTGGGCACGGTGGCGATGAGATTGACCCCGTGCTCGCGCGTGAGCCGCTCCTGCACGATCTCCATGTGGAGGAGCCCGAGGAAGCCGCAGCGGAACCCGAATCCGAGCGCGAGGGAGGTCTCCGGCTCGTACGTGAGCGAGGCATCGTTCAGCTGGAGACGCGACAACGACTCCTTGAGCGACTCGTAGCTCTCGGCCTCCATCGGATAGAGCCCCGAGAAGACCATGGGTTTGACCGGCCGGTAGCCGGGGAGCGGCTCGGGCTTGGGATCGTCGGCCGAGAGGATGGTGTCCCCGACCTTCGCGTCGGCGACCACCTTCACGTTCGCGATCACGTAGCCCACGTCCCCGGAGATCAGCTCGGCCCTGGGCTCGAGCCCGAGCCGGAGCACGCCCGCCTCGAGCACCTCGTAGCGCGTGTCCGTCGAATGGAAGTGGATCGCGTCGCCGGGCCGGATCGCGCCGCGCACGACGCGGACATACACGATCACGCCCCGGAACTGGTCGAACACCGAATCGAAGATGAGCGCCTGCAGCGTCCCGTCCCGCCGGTCCTCGGGGGCGGGGACCTTCGCCACGATCGCCTCGAGCACGCCCTCGATGTTGAGCCCCTCCTTGGCCGAGACCCGCACGACCTCGTCCGGGTCCGTGTGGAGGAGCTGCGCCACCTCGAGCGAGACCTCGTCGGGCATCGCGGCCGGCAGATCCACCTTGTTGAGGACCGGCACGATCGTGAGCTTCTGGTCGAGCGCGAGGAAGAGGTTCGAGATCGTCTGCGCCTGCACGCCCTGCGACGCGTCGACGACCAGGATCGCCCCCTCGCACGCGGCGAGGCTCCGGGACACCTCGTAGGTGAAGTCCACGTGCCCGGGGGTGTCGATGAGATTGAGCTGGTAGGTCTTGCCGTCCCGCGCGTCGTAGGACATCGCGATCGCGTGGGACTTGATGGTGATGCCCTTCTCGCGCTCCAGGTCCATGTTGTCGAGGACCTGGTCCTTCATCTTGGACTTCGGCACGGTGTGGGTGCGCTCGAGCAGCCGGTCGGCCAGCGTCGACTTCCCGTGATCGATGTGCGCGATGATGCAGAAGTTCCGGACGTTCTCGCGGCGCTTCATGGACGGGGGCTCAGAACCGGACGCGGTAGGCGAGCGCGACGCGCGTCCCCGGGGCGCCGGCCGGGTCGGGACCGACCTCGGCGCTCCAGTCGGCGAGGTTGGCGTCGACGTAGGCGTCGGCCATCTGGAGGAGGTGGACCGCGACGGTCCACCATAGGTAGTTGATCTTGATGTTCATGTGCTCGTCTCGATCCTCGATCGCCTGGTCGTACTCCGGGCTTCCCGGCACCGACGAGTTGATGCGGTCGACGGCGTCGTTCTCCTTCTGAAGCTCTGTCCATGCCTTGTACACGAGAAAGCCTTCGCCCGCCACCACGACGCCGGCCTTGAGCAGCTTGCCATTGTATACCTGACCCCACCCCGGAAGGACGGCCGATCGGAGCATGACGTGGAAGGGCGAGGACCGGTGATGCGTCGTGTCGGGGCGCGCCTCCTCCTTCTTCGGAACCGGAGCCTGCGGCACGCTGGGGGTGACGACCACCGAATCGCGCGGGGGCAGAACGATCGGACCGCCGGGCGAGGCGCCGGGGACCTGCGCCGCGGCGCCGCCCCATGCGAGGCCGAGCGCGGCGGCAGCCAGCGCGAGGACGAGGAAGACTCGGATCGCGGGACCCAGCGCGCTCGGGCTAGCCCCGTCCCGAGCGGCGCGCGGAACGTGGCGGGAACGTGTGGGAATCGAACCCACCTCGGACGTTGGAAACGCCCGACAGAAGGATTTGAAGTCCTCGGAGTCCACCAGAACCCATCCGTCCCCTTCCGGTCAGGCCGCGACCTCGATGGGCGCAGCACCGCGCGCGAGCACTTCCCCGACGACCGATGCCCGGATGCGCGCGCGCGTCAGGCGGGCGAGGAGCGGCTTCACCCGCGAGGGCGGCACGGCAATGAGCAGGCCGCCCGAGGTCTGCGGGTCCGCCAGCGCCGCGCGAAGCGGCTGGGGGACGGCATCATCGTACCGCGTTTCGGACGCGAGGTAAGCTGCGTTGGCGTGAAGGCCCGCGGGAGTCACGCCGCTCGCCGCGAACTCGAGCACGCCCGGGAGGAGCGGCACGGATCGGCTCCAGATGCGGATCGTCTTCTTGCTGGCGCGAGCGATGTTGAGCGCGTGGCCGAGGAGACCGAAGCCGGAGATGTCGGTGGCCGCGGTGGCGCGCTCCGCCTGCATGGCCTTCGCGGCGGCCGCGTTGAGCGTGGTCATCTGGCGCGTGGCCGCGGCGAGCGTCGCCTTGGGCAGGAGCCTTCGCTTGAGGGCGGTCGCGAGAATTCCGATCCCGAGCGGCTTCGTCAGCACGAGAAGGTCGCCTCGCTTGGCGCCCGCGTTCGTGATCACGCGCTTCGGGTGCACCTCCCCCGTCACCGCGAAGCCGAACTTGATCTCGCGGTCACGGACGGAGTGGCCCCCGAGGAGCGCCACGCCCGCGCGCCGGAGCGTCTCGGCGCCGCCGCGCAGCATGAGGCGCAGGATCTCCAAGTCCCCACCCTCCGGAAAGCAGACGATGGAGAGCGCGGAGATCGGCGTCCCGCCCATGGCGTAGACGTCGCTCAGCGCGTTGGCCGCGGCGATCCGGCCGTAGTCCTGGGGGTCGTTCACGACCGGGGTCAGGAAGTCCACTGTCTGCACGAGCGCCAGCCGCGGGGAGAGCCGGTAGACCCCGGCGTCGTCCCACGTCTCCGGCCCCACCAGCACGCGGCCGCCTCGCGGCGGCGCTGGGAGGCCCTGTAGCACCTGGCGCAGGTCCTCCGGACCCAGCTTCGACGCTCAGCCGGCACAGGAGACCTGCTCGGTGAGGCGGTAGATGTCCTCGCGGGTGTGACTCACGCCACGAACGCCCACGCCTCGATCTCGACGCGGGCGGCGAGCGGCAGCTCGCGCACGGCAACCGTGCTGCGCGACGGGCGCGGCTCGCCGATCATGCGGGCGTACACCTCGTTCATGGCGCGGAACTCGGCCATGTCGGCGAGGAACACGGTGGTCTTCACGATGTCGGCGAGCGACGCCCCGCCGGCCTTGAGGATCGCGTCGAGGTTCTGGATGGCGCGCTCGGTCTGGGCCGCGACGCCGCCGTCGACGAGCGAGCCCTTGGCGGGGTCGATCCCGAGCTGGCCCGAGGTGATGACCCAGCGTCCGGAGAGCGTCCCGGCGCGCCCCTGCACGTAGGGGCCGATGGCCGCGGGGGCGCCGTCGGTGTGGAGGATGGCTTCCCTGGACCCGGAGCCGGCGCTCACTCGACCGTCACGCTCTTGGCGAGGTTGCGCGGCTGATCCACGTCGCACCCGCGCTCGACCGCGATGTGGTACGCGAGGAGCTGGAGCGGGATGGCGGCGAGGAGCGGGGTCAAGGGGCCGATCGTGCGCGGGATGTAGAGCACCTCGTCGGCCTTCGTGGCCACGTGGGTGTCCCCCTCCGAGGCGACCGCGATGATCTTCCCGCGGCGCGCGCGCACCTCCTCCATGTTGCTCAGGACCTTCTCGTACGCGGAGTCCTGCGTGCAGATGAAGACGACGGGCATGCTGTCGTCGATGAGCGCGATCGGGCCGTGCTTCATCTCCGCGGCGGGATAGCCCTCGGCGTGGATGTAGGAGATCTCCTTCAGCTTGAGCGCACCCTCGAGCGCGACCGGGAAGTTCACCCCGCGGCCGAGGTAGAGGAAGTTGTTGTGGTGCGCGTTCGCGCGCGCGATCTGGCGGATCGACTCGGCCCCGGCGAGGATCGTCTCGATCTTTCCCGGGATGGCCTCCAGCTCGCGGACCAGCTCCGTCCCGGCCTCGGGCGACAGCTCGCCGAGCCGGCCCAGGTAGAGCGTGAAGAGGGCGAGCGCGGCCACCTGCGACGTGAACGCCTTCGTCGACGCGACACCGATCTCCGGCCCCGCGTGGATGTAGACGCCGCCGTCCGACTCGCGCGCGATGGTGGAACCGACCACGTTGCAGACGCCGAGCACCCGCGCGCCCTTGCGCTTCGCCTCGCGCATGGCCGCCAGCGTGTCGGCGGTCTCGCCCGACTGGCTGATCGCGAGGACGATCGTGCCTGGCTCGAGGATCGGATTGCGGTAGCGGAATTCCGAGGCGTACTCCACCTCGACCGGGATCCGCGCCAGCTCCTCGATCAGGTACTCGCCGATGAGCCCGGCATGCCAGGACGTGCCGCAGGCGGTGATGACGACCCGCTGGATCGCGCGCAGCTCCGCCGCCGTCATGTTGAGCCCGCCGAGGCGCGCCATGCCCTCCTCGGGCAGGAGCCGGCCGCGGAGGGTGTTTCGGATCGACTGCGGCTGCTCGCAGATCTCCTTCAACATGAAATGCTGGTAGCCCGCCTTCTCGATCATCTCGAGATCCCAGTCGATCGTCTCGATCTTCTTGGAGATCGCCTCCTCGCGGATCGTGCTGGTGTGGATACCCGCGGGGGAGATCACGACCATCTCCTCGTCGTCGAGGTACACGACCTGGTTCGTGTGGCGGATGATCGCCGAGACGTCGGAGGCGAGGATGTACTCGTTGTCGCAGATCCCGACGACCAGCGGGCTCCCGTGCCGCGCGCCGACGATCTTCGTCCGGTCGTCGGTGCAGATCGCGGCGATCCCGTAGGTCCCGGTCAGGAGGCGCACGGCGGCGGCGACCGCCTTCTCGAGGTTCCCGTCGTAGAACTTCTCGATCAGGTGGACGATCACCTCGGTGTCGGTGTCCGTCGTGAACTTGTGTCCTTCCTGCTCCAGCTTCTTCTTGAGGGTGGAGTAGTTCTCGATGATGCCGTTGTGGACGACGGCGATCTTGCCGGTGCAGTCCACGTGGGGATGGGCGTTCACGGTGGTCGGCTCGCCGTGCGTGGCCCAGCGCGTGTGAGCGATGCCGAGCGTGCCGGTGGGGCGCCCCCCGGTCTTCAGGAGATCCTCGAGCGAGGAGATCTTCCCGGCGGTCTTCCGGATCTTGAGCCCCTCGCCGTTCAGGATGGCGACGCCGGCGGAGTCATAGCCCCGATATTCGAGACGGCGAAGCCCCTCGAGCAGGATCGGGACGGATTCCTGGGGACCCACGTAGCCCACGATGCCGCACATTGCTCTCAGCCCCCCTCAGGCTCTGTTCGCAGCGCTGCCCTGTGAACGGCCGACGGCGTCGGCCGCGCGGCGGGCGAGATCTTCGGCGCGGTCGCGCGTTCCCGCCTCCGCGAGGATGCGCACGATGGGCTCCGTCCCGGATGCGCGTACCTGAACCCAGCCATCTTCCCAGACGTACTTTTCCCCGTCCAGAACATTGCGCTCCGCATCCGGGAAGGTCTGCGCGAGCGTGTCGACGAGCGCCGGAGAGTCCGTAAGGCGCAGCGCCATCGTGCGTTTCACCATCACGAGCGGCGGCATGTCCGCGATCCGCGCCGAGAGCGGCCTCGGGTCCTGAGCGAGCCAGTCGAGCGTGATCGCCGCGGCCAGGATCCCGTCACGCGTGGCGTGGAGCGCGGGGTAGATCACGCCGCCGTTCCCCTCGCCTCCGATCACCCCTTCGCGCTCGAGGAGGAGCTGCGCGACGTGCGCCTCCCCCACGCGCGAGCGGAGCACGGTGGCCCCGCGCCGGCGCGCGATCGCCTCGACCCCCATGGAGGTCGAGGCGTTCACCACCACGGTTCCCGGCGTGCGCGCGAGCGCCCAGTCGACCGCGATCTGGACCGTTCGCTCCTCGCCGATCGGGGTCCCGCGCTCGTCCACGATCGCGAGCCGGTCGGCGTCGGGATCGTAGGCGAAACCGACCGCCGCGCGGCTTTGGCGCACGGCCTCGCCCAGATCCCCGAGGTTCTCGGGGAGCGGCTCGGCCACGCGCGGGAAGTGTCCGTCGGGCGTGCAGTGGATCGCGCGCACCTCGCACCCCAGCGCCTCGAGCATGGCGGGCGCCGCGATCGACCCGGCGCCGTTCACCGCATCCACGGCCACGCGGAACCGCAGCGCCCGGATGCGCTCGGGCGAAAGCCCCGGCAAGGCGAGGATCGCGTCGCGATGGCGGCGGATGGCGTCGTCGTCGCTCCGGTAGGCGCCGAGCGCGTCGTGGCGCACCCAGGCATGCTCGCCCTCGCGCGCGCGCCGCGCGACCTCCTCCGACTGCGCGGGCGTGAGGAAGGTCCCCCCGGGTCCGAAGAGCTTGAGCGCGTTCCAGGGAGCGGGATTGTGGCTCGCCGTGACGGCGATGCCCCCCGCGGCCCCGTGGTGGCGGATGGCGAAGAGGACGGTGGGCGTTGGCGCGATCCCCACGTCGATCACGTCCCGGCCGGACGCGAGGAGGACCGCATGCACGAGTCGCGAAACCCAGGCCCCGCTGGGGCGCGTGTCCCGGCCGACCACGATGGAGCCCGGCTTCAGGAAGGCGGCGTGGGCGGCCGTCACGCGCAGCACGACCTCGGGTGTCAGGGCCTGGCCGACGATGCCCCGCACACCCGACGCACTCACCATGAGGCCCTGCAGCTGGTCGCTGCGAGAAGCGTCCGTCATCGAATGGTCCCGCGCATCCGCCGCGCCCCCGTGCGGGGGCCCGCGGCGTCGCGTCTTGGAGGAGCGTGAACGGCCGAAAGGTCTGGGCCGGCCGACCCGGGGAGTGGAGCTGGTGACCGGAATCGAACCGGTGACCTACGCATTACGAGTGCGTTGCTCTACCAGCTGAGCTACACCAGCCCGAACAGCGAAGTCGCGTGAGAACGCGAGCATACGAGTCATAAATGGTGCGACCCCGCAGAATCGAACTGCGGACACCCACATTTTCAGTGTGGTGCTCTACCAACTGAGCTAGGGTCGCGCCGGGCGGGAACTCTATCACGCCGGCCTCGCGAGGGTCAACGGCCGGAGGTCGCTCGGACCAGACCGAGCGTGCTACGCGAGACGCCGCCTGCGGTCGTTGCGGCCGGCCCTGCGATCGGGCTTCCCGCGGCGGTCCTGGTTCTCGCGAACCGGCAGGTAGATCGTCAGGATGCTGCTCCAGTCCCCCTCGCTCCGCGCGCGGATCTCCCCACCGTGCTCCCGCACGATCTGGTAGGCGACGGCGAGACCAACCCCTGTCCCATAGCGACGCGACATGGAGAACGGAACGAAGAGCCGGTCGAGGCTCTCGCCCGCGGTCTTCGGACCATCGTGGGCGACCTCGGCCTGGACGTGCCCGGGACCGGTGCGGGTCTCGACCCGCACGCGCCCGCCGCTCGGCACCTGCTGCAGGGCGTATTGGAGGATCTGGAGGAGAACGTGCCGCATCTTCTCGCCGTCCAGGAGAAGGCTCGGCACGTCGGGCGAGAGCCGCTTCAGGAGCCGCACGCGCCGGCGCACGAGATCTTCCGACTGGAGCTCGAGCACTTCCTGCACGAGCGCGTTCAGGCTCTGCAGCTTGAGCCGCGGCTTCGTCATCTGCGCGAGGGACACCTGCTCCACCAGGATCCGCTCCAGCCGCTCGGTCTCGCGCAGGATGATCTCGAGCGCCTCGCGGTTGGGATCCTCGTTCGTCATGGAGCGGAGCACGCGGCGCGCGAATCCGGTGATCGCGGCGATCGGGTTGCGGATCTCCTGGGCCACCTGGATGCCCCGCTCGCCGACCACCGACAGCTTGTCCGCGTGGCGAAGCTGCGCCTCGAGCTCCTGGACGCGGCGCTCCGCGCGTGACGCGGCGCCCTCGGACGCCTCGCGGGTCGCGGCGAGCGCGGCGACGGCCGCACCCAGCTCCGCGATCGTGACGTCGTCGGGCTGGAAGGGCCGCGGGGACGATCCCTCGGAGCCCGTGCGCACGAGGAGGATCGCACCTCGCACCAGGTCCTCGACCCGTAGCGGCACCGCGAGCGCGGAGAGCCAGCCGGGCGGCAGAGTGCCCGGAAGCCGTGGATCGGTCCGGACGTCCTCGATCAGGATCGGCCGGGGATCGGCGTCGAGCCAGTGGCGGAGCGAGGTTCCCATCTCGAGGAGATCCCCGTCTTCGGCCTCCGGATCTCCGTGCGTGACGGCCGGCGCATCCTGGCGCGGCGCGGGGGGGTCGTCTCCGGCCTCGGCCTGTCTCGGCTGCCAGGTCCAGGCCACGGCGGCCGGCGCATCCAGCGAGGCGGAGAGGGTCGAGAGCGCGGCTTCGAGCAGATCCGGACGCTTGGCCTTGAGCGACGACGACGCGAGCCCGAGGAGCGAGCGGAGTCCCGCGCCGCGCCGGCGCGCTACGTCGAGCAGGCCGGCCCCCTCGAGGGCGATCCCGGTCTGCGCGGTGATCGCGGCGAGCAGCTCCATCTGATCCGACGTCCATCCCGCGATCCCGGGCGAAGCGGAGAGCACGAGCAGCCCCCGGACGCGCTCCCGACCGAAGACGGGCAGGATCGCGGCCGGCGCGTCCGGGAGGTGCTCCACGATCAGCGTCGGGAGCCTGAGCTCGCGCGAGGGGCGAGGCACGATGGCCGTGCGTCCCTCGAACACCGCATCGGAGAGCAGGTCCCGGTCCTGATCGAGCGCGATCGGTCCTTCGCGCAGGCGGTCGAACACGGCCCCGTCGAAGGCGCCGGTCGATTCGAGCGCGTCCACGTCGATCTGCCCGCCCATGGAAGGCAGACCCACGTCGAGATCAGCGTGTCGGAAGGCCGCGCTCAGCAGGAGCACCGAGCTCTCGGGGGGCACCTCGAAGAACAGGATCGTGTCGACCACGTCCTCGTACGCACGGGCGATCGCGGCGAGCAGGATGCGCGCGGTCCGATCCGGCAGGGACGAGGCGTGGAGGAGCGGCAGGGCGCGAAGGAAGATCGCGGCCGCGCGCCAGCGCCCGTCCTCGCCTCCATCGGCCGCCGGGGCGAGGCCGTCCGCCTCCTCCTCGAGGAGCCGGGTGAGGAGCGGCAGGGTCGGGGGCACACCGGACGAGCCGGAGGTGAGAACGCCGGTGCGCTCGGCAGCGTCGTGGAGGCGCGCGCAGTGGACGCAGTCCTGGCCGAAGCGGGTCTCGAAGTCGGCGCGCGGCTCGAAGGGGCACGGACGGGGCTCGAGGAAGCAGGTCCCCGCGGCCACGCGATCGGCCGATTGCGCGCGCCGCGCCGCGTAGCGCTTCCACTCGAGGACGAGCTGATCCTCCATCCGTGCCGCTCCGGACGATCGCTTGACGCCCATCCATCCCCTCCCCTTCGTTCGCGCAGCGCTGTCAGGTCCGGCCCCGGTGGCGGCCGCGTGGACGGCGGGCCGGGCCCGACCGGTGATACAGATTGATTTACGGCAGGATGGGGCCTTATCTTGAGGCGGGTGTCTGGACGTAACTCATTGAGGCAAGGAGGATTATCGATGGAAGCGAAGCGCCCGAGCGGGCCTCCGCCGCTGAACATGGAGATCGGGGAGCGGGAGGCCGAGGGGATCTACTCCAACTTCGTCGTGATCAGCCACTCGCTGTCGGAGTTCGTGCTCGACTTCGCGCGCGTCCTCCCGGGAACGCCGAAGAGCAAGGTGTTCGCGCGTATCGTGATGACGCCCCCCAACGTGCGGGCGCTCCTCAACGCGCTCGAGACCAACGTGAGGAAGTACGAGGAGCAGTTCGGCAAGATCCACACGCTCGACGAGAACCAGGCGAAGGGGATCGGCTTCACGTCCTCCTGAGCGCGTCGCCCGGCGGGGGCGTCTTCCACCGCCGGTGGATCCAGTACCAGTGATCGGGGCGCTCGCGAATCGCCTGCTCGAGCGCCTCGGTGATCTCGCGGGTGATCCGCTCGATGTCAGCCGCCTCGTCCGCACCGCGCGAGGGCTCGAGGATCCGGAGCACCCTCGCCCGGAATCGCCCCCGTCCCGCGCGCTCCATGACCGTGACGAGAAGCGGCGCTCCCACGCTCCGGGCGAGGCGCGCCGGTCCCGTGTGCGTCGACGCGGGACGGCCAAAGAACGGGACGTGGATGCCCGCCCGTCGCGCGTCCTGGTCCGGCAGCATCCCCAGGAACTCGCCACGCCTGAGGGCGCGCACGGCGGGCCGCATGCCCTCCTCGATCACGAGGCAGGTGATGCCCATCTGTCGCCGCACGTCGTTCAGGTAGGCGTCGCTCTCGGGATTCGTTTGCCGCGGGAGCACGTAGTGAACGGGCCCGAACGTCATCCCGAAGGCGGCCCCGAGGACCTCCCAGCTCCCGAAGTGCCCCGTGAGGAAGACGCCGCCCCGCCCCGCCGCGGCCCACGCTCGCACCGGCTCGAATCCCTCGAACTCGATCCGCGCGAGGAGCGCGTCCCGGGGCTGCGCGGGAAGGGCGAGGAACTCGAGGAAGCTCCGGCCGAGCTGCTCGAAGGCGCGGCGGACAACCTGCTCCGCGGGCTCCCCGCCGGGCGCCGGCCCGAGCGCGGCCGTCAGGTTCTCGACAGCGATGCGACGACGGCGAGGGAGGAGGTGCCAGGCCGCACGACCCACGGCCGCTCCGAGATCGCTGGCGCGCTCGAACGGGAGCGCGCGGGCGACGGCACCGAGCGCGCGGAGCGCGCGCGCTTCTACGGCCTGACGCAGGGGGCGAAGTGGACGGCGGCGACCCACGTCAGGCGATGCGCGCGGCGTTCGGGGCTCGATTCGGACCCACGAGCCTAGACGCCCGCGGCCCGGCGCACACGGCCTCCGGCCTCGCGTCTCGCGAGCCCGAGCAGCTCGAGCTCGACGAGCGCGGCGCCGAGCTCCGAGGCGCTGAGGCCGGACGCCGCCGCGACGTCGTCGAAGCACCGCGGCACGCGGCCGATCGACGCGAGCGCGCGGGACTCACGCTCGCCCAGGGATTCCGGCGCGACGAGAGCCTGCGGCGCCAAGTGCCGCGACGGCTCCGGCCCGAGGAGCGCGAGGGCGTCTTCGGGTCCGCGGATCAGGACGGTCCTTCCCTGGCGCAGGAGGAGATGGCACGCGGCTCCCAGCGCCTCGTAGATATCCCATGGCACGGCGCCGACCGGGCGGCCCATCGCGTGCGCCGCTCCCGCCGTGATGAGCGAGCCGCTCGCCCCGTTTCCCTGCACGACCACGGTCGCGTCGGCGATCGCCGCGAGGAGATGATTCCGGACCGAGAACGACCCAGGGTAATGCGGAGATCCCGGGAAGATCTCCGTCATCAGACCGAGCGAGGACGCGAGGCGCTCCTGGAGCGCGGCGTGAGCCTTGGGATAGCACTCATGGAGGGACGTGCCCAGCACCGCCCCGCTCAGTCCGCCCGCCTCGAGCGCGCCTTCGTGCGCGGCCGCGTCGATGCCCCGTGCGAGGCCGCTCACCACGGCGACGCCATGCCCCGCGAGGAACGCGGCCATCTCGCGCGCGACGCGGACTCCGTCCAGGGTGGCGCTCCGGGAGCCCACGATCGCGACGATCCGTCTCGACTTCCACGGGCCTCGGAGAAAGACGACGGGGGAGCACTTCTCGGGAGCGCGGCGGATTCGAGAGGAACCCAGGCTGATTGTCGCGAGTGTGTGGAGATCGGAGAGCCCACGCGGGTAGTTCGGATCCAGGTGCGAGACCGCGCGGGCTCCCTGCGCGGCGAGGAGCGCTGCGCCCCGCTCGATGAGGACATCATCCGGCTCACGCGATGCCTTCGGCCATGCGCCCTGAGCGAGCGCCCGCCGGAGCGTCTCCACGTTCCCGTCCACCCTTCCCCCCACTCCCGCTCCGCCGTCCGTCGCGCGCCAGGGGCGCGCCCGGCCGCGCGGATCAGGCCGAGCCCTGCTTCGCTCCCTCGTCACCGACCACGTCGTCCCAGAGGACGCCATCCTCGTTCACGGCGCGCGCGAGCGGGCGGCGATCGGCGACGGCGAGGGGCGACGGGTCCGTGAGCATCGCCTGGATGTGGTCGGCGACCGCCGCGTCCCGCACGGCGAGTCCGTCGAGCGCAAAGCGCTGCGCGCGCTCGGGGAGCTCGCGCACCGCCCCCGCGACGGCGAAGGCTCCCATCTCGTTGCCGCAGATCTGCACGAGCGAGTCGCGCGCGGCGTCGCGCACCGTGCGGTTCGGATCGTGCAGGAGCTCCACGAGCGGGGCCGCCGCCACGGGTAGCCCCATCCGCCCGAGCGCCGAGGCCGCGGAGCTCCGCGTGTACCAGAGCCCGAACTCGAGCATGTCGATGAGGCGATCCACGACCCGCTCGCCCAGCGTGGCGAGCGCGCGTGCGGCCTGGTCGCGGAGGTACCAGCTCTCCTGCTTCAGCACGTCGAGGAGCACGTCGACCGAATCGGCGGTGGGCTGCTCGGCGAGCTGGCGGATCCACTCCTGCTTCTCGTCGGGGTCGCGGTGGCGCAGCTCTTCCCAGAGCCGCGTCGTGTCCTTGGGATTCATGATGTCACTCCTTGATACCGGCGACTCGGCCGCCGTTCGTGGGCTCCGCGCCGGGGCCGCTTTGACCCTCTCGCGTGAGCATGGACCAGATCTGATCCTTGAGCGCCTGCGTTCCCTCTCCGGTGACCCCCGAGATGGCTCCACCCCACGACGCTCCTTCGAGCGGAAACGGCGCCGCCGGCACGGCAACCCCTCCCGTGAGGTCGTTCCGGCTCAGGACCACGATCATGGGTTTGTGCGCGAAATCCAAATGGTAGGAATGGAGCTCGTTCCGCAGAACCCCGAGGTCATGTGCGGGGTCCTCCGAGAGCGAATCGATGAGAACGAGCAGGAGCCGGGTCCGCCAGATGTGGCGGAGGAACTCGTGACCCAGGCCCTTGCCCTGGTGCGCCCCCTCGATCAGACCTGGAAGGTCCGCCATCACGAAGCTCTCCTCGTCCCGGACGCGCACGAGGCCGAGGTGCGGCTCGAGCGTCGTGAAGGCGTAGTCGGCGATCTTGGGGCGTGCGGCGCTCAGGCGGGAGAGAAGGGTCGACTTGCCGACGTTGGGGAATCCGACGAGCCCGACGTCGGCGATGAGGCGAAGCTCGAGTCGGAGCCGACGCTCTCCCCCCTCGGTGCCCGGCTGGGCCATGCGGGGGGCCTGGCGGGTCGGCGTCGCGAAGCGCGCGTTGCCGCGGCCGCCACGGCCGCCGCGCGCCGCGACGAACTCCATGCCCGGATCCACGAGATCGGCGAGGGTCTCGCCGGACTCCTCGTCGACCACGAGCGTCCCCTGCGGCACCGGCACGCGGAGATCCTCTCCGCTCCGGCCGCTCCTCTGGTTCCCGGAGCCGTGCGCGCCCGCAGGGGCGCGGAACAGCGTGCGCGACTGGAAATCGAGCAGCGTGCGCATATGCGGATTCACGACCAGGATGACGCTCCCCCCGTCTCCTCCATCGCCGCCGTCGGGTCCCCCCTTCGGGACGTACTTCTCGCGGCGGAAGCTGACGCAGCCGCTCCCGCCGCGTCCGCCCACGACGTGGATGGACGCGCGGTCCGCGAGCACGCGCGGGCTCCCGCTAGTCCAACGCCTCGATGATGGCGTCCGCCGCGGCCTGCGTGCCCACGGCGGTCGGATCGTCGCGGCGCGGCTTCATGTCGTACGTGACCCGCTTCCCCTGCTTGATGACGCCGGCGATCGCCCGCTCGAGGCGATCGGACGCGTCCTTCTCGCCGAGGTAGCGGAGCATCAGCATTCCGCTCAGGATCATCGCGAGTGGGTTCACCTTGTCCTTGCCCGCGTACTTGGGCGCGCTCCCGTGCGTCGGCTCGAAGAGAGCCGTATCGGTGCCGATGTTGGCGCCGGGCGCCACGCCGAGGCCGCCCACGAGCCCCGCGGCGAGATCCGAGATGATGTCGCCGTAGAGATTCGGCAGCACGAGCACATCGTAGTTCTCGGGCGTCTGGACGAGCTGCATGCACATGTTGTCCACGATCCGGTCCTGGAACTCGATGCCCGGGAATTCCTGCGCGACCTTCCGCGCCGTGTCGAGGAAGAGCCCGTCCGTGTTCTTCATGATGTTCGCCTTGTGCACCGCCGTGACCGACCTCCGCCCGTTCGCGAGGGCGTAGCGGAACGCGTGGCGCACGATCCGCTCGGTGCCCGAGACGCTGATCGGTTTGATCGAGATGCCGGAGTCCTCGCGGATCTCCCGATTGGCCTCGCGCCGCACGAGCTCGCGCAGCGCTTCCGCGCCGTGCGAGCCGACCGGGAACTCGATGCCGGCGTAGAGGTCCTCGGTGTTCTCCCGGATGATGACGAGGTCGATCGCCTGGTAGCGGGAGCGGACGCCCGGATACGACTTGCACGGGCGCTCGCACGCGTAGAGGTCGAGCTCCTTCCGGAGGGCGACGTTGACACTGCGGAAGCCCGACCCGACGGGCGTCGTGATCGGACCCTTGAGCCCCACCTTGTTCTTGCGGAGCGACGCCAGCACGCGCTCGGGAAGGGGCGTGCCCTCCTTCTCGTACACGTCCGTCCCCGCGTCCTGCACATCCCACTCGAAGCGGATCCCGGTGGCCTCGAGGACGCGGCGTGTGGCCTGCGCGAGCTCCGGGCCCGTGCCGTCTCCCGGGATCAACGTCACGCGATAGGCCATTGACTCCCTTCCCGAAATTAGATGAGACGCTGATTGCAAGACGCAGAGGTCACGCGAGTTGCAGCGACCATTCGCGCCCACGGGGTGGGGTAGGCGGGCGCCGGTCGGAACTGTCGGCAACCTAGCAGAGGAAAACGCGGGGAGTCAAACGGATTTGGCCATTTACTGCGTTTTCGGAGCTCCCTCTTTCGGCTTCGGCTTCGGCTTCGATTCATCCTTTGCTGGAGCCGAACCGCCGGACTCCTTCTTCTGCTGCTCCTTGTAGGAGGAGGAGCGATAGTCGGTGATGTAGAAGCCGCTCCCCTTGAAGATCATCCCGGCGCCAGCGCCGATCAGCCTGCGGACCTTGCCCCGGCAGGTCGGGCACCGCTTCCGGGGCGGATCGGTCATCTTCTGGAACACCTCGAATCGCTTTCCGCACTTCAGGCACTCGTACTCGTACGTCGGCATCGAACCTCCGGTTCAAAGACCTTGGAACGCGGCCTCCAGCCGGTCCAGTCCCTCGTCGATATCGCGCTCCGAGATCGCGTAGCTCAGCCGGAGGTGTCCCTCCAGGCCGAAGGCCGAGCCGGGCACGCACACGATCTTCGCCTCATCGATCAGGTAGTCGCACAGACCGGCCGAATCGGCCACGCCGTTCCGCGCCCCTGCGATCCGCTCGCTCACGTCCGGGAACGCGTAGAACGCTCCCGCGGGCACCTCCAGGCGTACGCCACCGATTCGGCGAAGCCGCTCCACCATCCGGTCCCGCCGCTTCGCGAACCGCTCGCGCATCGCGAGCGCCGGTCCCCGGTCCCCCGTCAACGCGCGGAGCGCCGCCTGCTGGGAGACGCTCGAGGGATTGGACGTCATCTGCCCCTGGAGGCGCTCCATCCCGTCCGCGACCTCGCGCGGCGCCGCCGCGTATCCGAGCCGCCAGCCGGTCATCGCCCATGTCTTGGATACCCCGTTCACGAGGACGGTACGCTCCCTTAGCT
Source organism: Candidatus Eiseniibacteriota bacterium (assembly GCA_016880395.1). Lineage (GTDB taxonomy): Bacteria > Eisenbacteria > RBG-16-71-46 > SZUA-252 > SZUA-252 > WS-9. The sequence goes on along the minus strand of JAEHDN010000230.1, from coordinate 2,887 downwards.
CGGGGCCGAGCGATGCGATCGACACGTGCTCGGCATCCCCGTAGACCAGGATCTCGTAGATCTCGTCGGAGAGGACGTACAGATCGTGGCGGAGCACGAACTCGGCCAGGGCCTCGATCTCCCGCCGGGTGTAGACCGCGCCGGACGGATTGTTGGGGCTGTTGAGAACGAGGAGCCGCGATCGCGGCGATCGCGCCCGCTCGAGCTCGACCGGCGTGACCTTGTACCGCCCGGACGCGGGCATCACCGGCACCGGCGTCGCGCCGATCAGGCGGACGATCTCGGGAAACGTGACCCAATACGGCACCGGGCAGAGCACCTCGTCCCCCGGCTCGAGCAGCGTGAAGAGTGCGTTCCAGATCGCGTGCTTGGCGCCATTGCTGACCACGATCTCGCGCGGGTCGTACGTCACGCGGTTCTCGCGAGCGAGCTTTGCAGTGATCGCCTCCCGCAGCGCGGCCACGCCGGCCACCTCGGTGTAGCGCGTGTGCCCCGACTGGATCGCCTCGACGCCCGCGGCGCGGATGTGCTCGGGCGTGTCGAAATCGGGCTCGCCGGCCGCGAAGGAGACGACGTGCTCGCCCCGCGCGCGGAGCTCGCGGGCTCGCGCGCTCAGGGCCAGGGTCTCCGAGGGGCGGAGCGCGCGTACTCGCGCGCTCACCCGCTCGCGGGCGGTGGCGCGGCTCGCGGTCACCGGGTCGCCGCCTTCCGGAGCGCGGCGGAGAGCCGCTCCAGCACGTTGGGCGGCACGAAGGGATCCACCGCGCCGCCGTGCCGCGCGATCTCCTTCACGAGGGTCGAGTTCACGTAGGTGTAGGTCTCGCTCGGCATGAGGAAGATCGTGTCGATGCCCGGGTCGAGGCGTCGATTCATGAGCGCCATCTGGAACTCGTACTCGAAATCGGAGACGAAGCGGACGCCCCGGATGATGATCGCGATGCCGCGCGCCTTCGCGTGGTCGACGAGGAGCCCGTGGAACGGCTCCACCACCACCCTCGGCTCCGCGCCGATCGCGTCGCGGATCATCTGGACCCGCTCCTCGAGCGTGAAGAGAACCCCCTTCTCCGGCCTGGGCGCGACGGCGACGACGAGCCGGTCCACCACGCCGAGCGCGCGGTGGATGAGGTCGAGATGGCCGTTCGTGACCGGGTCGAAGGTGCCGGCGAACACGCCGCTCTTCATAGGCCTCCTTGTCCGGACCGCCCCTCAGGGGCGTCCGTGCGATAGAACGCGACCGCGGTGTCGCCGTAGGTGCGGTCGGTCAAGAGCGTGAGCCCCGCCGGCACCGGCGCCTCGGTTCCCTTCCGCCGTTCGTACACGAGGATCCCCCCCTCGCCCAGGATCGCGCCACGCGCGATCGCTTCGACCCAGCGCCGGCCCGCGTCGCCTTGGTAGGGCGGGTCGAGGAACACGAGATCCCACGGGCTCTCGAGGCTGGCCGGCAAAGCACCCCGGTCGAGGTCGGCGACCTCGACCCGGACCCGCTCCGCGAGGCCGAGCTCGCGCAGGCTCTCCTCGAGCCGTCGCGCCACCGCGCGATCCTTCTCGACGAAGTCGGCGGTTCGCGCGCCGCGGCTCAGCGCCTCGGCCCCGAGAGCGCCCGTGCCGGCGTAGAGGTCGAGTACGCGCGCCCCCGCGACCGGTCCCCCGCCCAGGATATCGAAGATCGCCTCGCGCGTGCGCTCCGACGTCGGACGGATTCCTCGGTCGAGCACCTGGAGCCTCCGGCCGCCGAGGGAGCCCCCTACGATGCGGACGAATCCCACGCCGATCGCTCCCGCCAGGCCGCTGCCGCGGCCTCCGCGACTTCCGCCGGGGACCGCCCCTCGGTGTCCACGACGGCGTCTGCGGCCGCGCGATACGCCTCGCGTCGGGCCGCCTCCAGGCCCTCGAGGCGCTCCAGCGCCGTGCCGCCGTCGAGGAGCGGCCGCGCGTCCCGCCCCAGGGATCCGAGCCGCTCCGTCGCCGTCTCCGGAGCGACCTGGAGCCAGATCACGCACGCGTCATGTCGGAGCCGCTCCCGGTTCTCCTCGCGCCCGAGGACACCCCCGCCGCACGCGATCACGAGGCCCCCGCCCGGCGGCTCCCCGCGGAGCGCGACCTCGAGCGACCTCGCCTCGAGCTCGCGGAAGGCCGCCTCGCCCAGCGTCCGGATCAGCTCCGACACCTTGATCCCGCTCGCTCGCTCGACCTCGAGATCCAGGTCCAGGACGGCGAAGCCGAGGGCCGCGGCGAGCAGCGGAGCCGCGGCGCTCTTCCCGGCTCCCGGCAATCCGATCAGGGCGATGCGCGCGAACAGCGTGGCCTCCGGAACCTGGCCTCGTAAACGAAAACGGGGCCCTCCCGTTGGGAAGGGCCCCGCAGTATACAGAGGAGGGGCCGGGCGGAACAGGCGCCCGCGCGGCTCTACTCGGTGGACGCGGTCGTCTCGCCGAGGATCTTCGGGGTGAGGAAGATCAGGAGCTCGCGCTTCTGCTTCACCTTCGTGCTCGACTTGAAGAGGTTCCCGAGGAGCGGGATGTCCATGAGCACCGGGACGCCACGGTAGGTGTCGCTCTCGTTGCTCCGGATGAGGCCGCCGATGACCGCGGTCTCGCCGTCGTTCACCATCACGCGGGTGTCGGCCATCGTCGTGTTGATGATGATGCCGCCCTGCACGGTCGCCTGGGACGAGAGGTCCGAGACCTCCGGATGGACGTCCATCGTGATCTTGTTGCCGACGTTGATGTGCGGCGTGACGCTCAGCTTGATGCCGATCGTCGTCAGCTGGGTGACGGCGTTGCCGGCGAAGTCCTGGACGATGAGCGGGATCTGCTGGCCGACCACGACCGAGGCCTCGCGGTTGTTGACCGTCGTGATCCGCGGATTCGAGATGATGTTGGCCTTG
>JAEHDN010000229.1 GCA_016880395.1 Candidatus Eiseniibacteriota bacterium | reverse complement strand
AGCGCTCGGGGTCTTCGCGCTTCGAGCGGAAGGCGTCGAAGGCGTCGAGGACGAGCGCCTCGAGGCCCTCGCGGAAGACGCCGCGGTCGAAGCTGAGGGCATGCCGCCTGAGGTGCGCCGGGTCGAACCGGAGTCGCGAGAGCTCGGCGAATGCCTGCTCCAGCCCCTCGTCGGTCTCCTCGTCGAAGAGGATGCCCGTGCCGGGAGCGACCACCTCGGCGGCTCCCCCACGCCGCAGCGCCACGGCTGGCCTCCCGCAGGCCATCGCCTCGAGAGGAGCGATGCCGAAGTCCTCCTCGTGCGCCTGGATGAGCGCGCGGCATCCTCGGTACGCATCGCGCAGCGCCTCCATCGAGAGCCAGGAATCGAACCGCACCGTGGGTCCGGCCAGGCTCCGGAGCCGCTTTTCCTCGGGGCCGGTGCCCACGACGCGGAGCGGAAGGCGAAGGCGATTGGCGACGCGGATGGTGCGCTCGACTCCTTTGTAGGGGACGAGCGCCGAGACCACGAGGAGCGGGGCATCGGCGCGCGAAGGCGCGTCCCCCGCGGGATCCGGCGTGAAGAACGAGGCGTCCACCGGCGGATGGAGCACGAGGGCCGAGCGGCGATAGTGCTTCTCGATCCGCTCCCGCACATGGTGAGAGTCGGCGACGAAGAGGTCCACACGATCCGCGCTCACGCGATCCCAGATCCGGAACGAGTGCCCGATCCAGTCCCCGACCGCGCGCCCGAAGGCGCTGCCCCGTCCCGCCCCGAAGTACTCGCGACGAAGGTCCCAGAAGTAGCGCGCCGGCGTGAAGCAGTAGCAGACGTGGAGCGTGTCCGCGCGGGTCAACACGCCCTTCGCGGCGCAGTGGCTGGTCGAGACGACTAGGTCGTAGTCGGAGAGGTCGAAGGACTCGATCGCGCGCGGATAGAGGCCCACGAACGCGCGGTAGTGGCTCCGCCCGAAGGGCAGCCGCGCGATCCAGGACTCGATGACGCGGCGGTTCTCGATCGTCGGCGTGACACTGCCCCGCCGGTGGACGAGTGTGTAGAGGCCCGCGCCGGGGAAGATCTCGCAGAGGACCTCGAGGCACTTCTCCCCGCCGCGCATGCCGGTGAGCCAGTCGTGGACCAGCGCGACCCGTCGCGGCCCGGCGGTGGATCGCATCCGGCTCAGCTCGCCGGCGCCGGCGAGGCCGCCTCGAGACGGTCCGCCGCATCGCGGAGCCGCCGCACGGAGCGCTCGCGCCCGAGGAGGAGCATCACGTCGAAGATCCCGGGGGTCACCTTCTTCCCCGTGAGGGCGATGCGCGCGGGCATGATGACCTCCCCCGCCTTCACTCCTTCCGTCGCAGCGAGGCCGCGCGTCGCCGCCTCGAGCGGATCGTGCTCGAACGGATCCACCGTCTCGAGCGCGTCCGCCAGCTTGCGGAGGCGCCCGGACGCTCCTGGCTTGGCCGCGAGATCGGACCACGCGGCCGGATCGGGGTCGACGCGATCGACGAAGAGATACGCGGAGTAGGCGAGGAACTGCTGCGGCCGCTTCACCCGGTCTCCAGCCGCCTCGACGGCCTTCACCAAGAATGCGCGGTCGGCGAGGGCCGCCTCGGGGAGCGCCTTCGTCGAGCGCAGGTGCTCCAGAACGAGATCCGTCCGCTTGGCGAGGGGCAGGGCGCGGAAGTACTCGCCGTTCATCCACTCGAGCTTCTCGTAGTTGAAGATGGCGGGATTCTTCGAGACCCGGTCGAGCGTGAACGCCTCCTCCAGCTCGCGAAGCGTGAACATCTCCCGCTCGCCGTCGTACGCCCAACCGAGCAGGGCGAGGAAGTTCACCATCGTCTCCGGCAGGAAGCCCTCGTCCCGGAACGTGGTCACCGACGTCGCGCCGTGCCGCTTGCTGAGCCGCGTGCCGTCGGCTCCCAGGATCATGGGGACGTGTGCGAACTGCGGCGGCGTCCAGCCGAGCGCCTCGTAGATGCGGATCTGGCGGGGCGTGTTCGAGATGTGGTCGTCGCCGCGCAGCACGTGGGTGATCTCCATCAGATGATCGTCCACGACCGCGGCGAAGTTGTACGTCGGATGGCGGTCGGTGCGGAGGATCACGAGATCGTCGAGGACGGCGTTCTGGAACGTGACGGAACCGCGCACGCCGTCGTTCCATGAGGTCTCCCCGTCGGGCATCCGGAACCGGAGCGCGAAGGGCTCCCCGCGCGCCACGCGCGCGTCGGACTCCCCGGGCGGAAGCCGGAGACAGGTGCGGTCGTAGCGGGGCGGCTCGCCACGCGTCATCGCGGCTTCGCGCCTCGCCTTCAGATCCTCGGGATTGCAGAAGCAGCGGTACGCGTTCCCCTCGCGGAGGAGACGCTCCGCCCACTCGGCGTAGACCGGGAGCCGCTCGCTCTGATGGTACGGTCCGTACGCGCCACCCACGCCCGGGCCCTCGTCCCACGCGAGGCCGAGCCACTTCATGGCCTCGTAGATCGCCTCGGTCGACTCCTCGGTGGAGCGCTCGCGATCCGTGTCCTCGATCCGCAGGACGAAGACGCCGCCGTGGTGGCGCGCGAAGAGGTAGTTGAAGAGCGCCGTGCGCGCGCCGCCGACGTGGAGGTAGCCGGTCGGGCTCGGCGCGAACCGGACCCGTACGGGGACCGACATCCGTGCTCCTTTCGTGAGGTGAGGAAGCGGCGCCGGCCCGGCTATCGGAGCAGGGCCATCTTCCGCGTGAATGTCGCGGCGCCGATCTCCGCACGGTAGAGATATACGCCGGAGGCGGCGGCGAGGCCATGATCGTCCCGGCCGTCCCAGCGGGCCTCATGATAGCCGGGTTGGTCGCGCCGGGAAACCAGCGTTCGGACGAGCCGCCCGGACGCGGTGTAGATGCGGAGCGTGACCCGGACCGGGGCGGCGCCGGGGACCGAGTATCCGATCACGGTCCACGGGTTGAACGGGTTGGGCCGATTCTGCTGGAGCGCGACGCGCGGGGTGGGCTCGGGGACCGGCGGCGGATCGACCGCCGTGAGCACCGGGAACGTGGCCACGCCGGTGCGCCAGTTATCGTGGTGGAACATCGGCCAGGCCATCCCGCTCTCCTGGAAGGAGCCGGGATAGCGCCAAGCATGGAGGTTTCCGTCCCATCCCGCGATCACGATGTCGGTCGCGCCGTCGCCGTCCAGGTCCCAGAGTGCCGGCGTCCCGCGGATCTCCGCGGACGTCTCGATCGGGAATCCGCTCACCGGCGTGCCGTCGAAGTGGAAGGCATAGAGCCTCCGGTCCTCCGCGCCGATCAGGACCTCGAGCTTGCCGTCGCCGTCCAGGTCCGCGACCGCAGGGGACGCCTCCGACGCCGCGCCGAGCTGGACGGCGCTCCATCCGGAGAGCACGTTCCCGCTCGGGTCGTACGCGACGAGCTGCCCCTGTGCCCCACAGACGATCACGCAGAGCGAGAGATCGCCGAGGTGCCGCCGGAGCGGGGCGAGCACGGGCGAATTGACGCGGCCGTTCCCCGGAGTCAGCTCGAGCGGCCTCGGCCAGCCGGGCGCGCGCGCGCCGGACGAGGTGAGCACGTAGACGCTGTCGTTGGAGGATGCGATCGCGATCTCGAGTCCGCCTCCGGGGATCACGTCGCCGATCGCGGGCGACGAGCTCATGAAGCCGGACGCGACGAACGGCCAGCCCGGGACCACCGCCCCATCGCGCAGCGCGTAGACGCGCCCCCCCGATGCTCCGAAAACGATCTCGCGGCGGCTGTCCCGGTCGAGGTCGGCGATCGCGGGCGAGGAGATCACGCTGCCGATGGGAGTGAAGTAGACCCCCTGCGTCGAGGGGTTGGCGTCTCCGTCCAGCACCTCGCTCCCGTCCGCATGCCACGCGTAGAGCCTCCCCGCGGCGTTCGAGCCGATCACGATCTCGAGCTGCCCGTCGCCGTCGATGTCGCCGATGGCCGGCACGGACCAGAAAGGGGCCGCTCCCTTCCGCGGCCAGCCTGGAGCCATCGTGCCGTTGGCGTGGAACACCGCCACCGTCGAGTCGTCCCAGGACGCCCCGATGATCTCCGGCGTGCCGTCGAAATCGAGGTCGGCGGCCGCGGGCGATGACGCGATGTGATGGAGCGCGGTGCTGAAGATCCCGGTGGTCACCGGGTCATGATCCCCGTCGATCCAGTCCGTGCCGTCGCTCCGGACCGCGTAGAGGTAATCCGAGCCCGCCAACACCTCGGGCTTGCCGTCGTGGTCGAGGTCCGCGAGACACACGTTCGAGGATGTCGACTGCCCCATCGCGACCGGCCAGCCCACGCGCGACGGCGGCGTGGTGCTCGCGAGCAGAATCGTGGAGCGCGGCCCCTCGTTTCCGCTCGAGTCGACGGCGCTCACCTGATAGCGATACGAGGTGAGGTTTGCGAGACCGATGTCCTCGTACGACGGGATGCCGCGCACGGGCAGGACCGTGACGGCCACCGGGGTCGAGTTGTCGTTCGGCCCACGGTAGACGCGGTAGCCGAGGAGGTCCGGAGCCAGGACGGCGTTCCACGCGAGCACGATCCGGTTCACCGAGGACGCGTCGACGCGAAGCCCCGTGGGGGCGACCGGTGCCGCGCGCTCGATGCCGAACGTCCAGGCGTGGCCATAGGCGTCCTGCAGCCGGAGGTCGAACAACCGGCCCGCCGGCACGGACGCGCCCACCTGGAAGCGGAGCGCCGGAGACGAGAACACCGCTCCCGCCGCGAGGTCTCCGAGCGAGGCGCTCGCGTCGATGACGGTGACGCCCGCTGCCGGATTCAGGAGCTCTAGCTGCAGCGTGCGCGCCCGGGCGCTGCCGTCGTTTCCGATCGTGAAGGCGTACGAGCCGGTTTCGTTCGGGTCGAGCGTCCCGTTTCCATTCCCCCCGGCGATGGCATCGTTGAACACGTTCTTCGTGACGATCGGGGCGGGAGCGCCCACCGCGAACGCGATCTCGGTCGTGTCCCGCCGCACGCCGTCGGTCACGATGAGGCGCAGCCGCTCGGACCGCTCCGCGGCGGGCGAGGCCAGCGCGTGGGCGCGGAGCGACGTGGGCACCGCGGTCTGCGCTCCGGCCGCGAGCAGTGGAGCCGTGCCCGAGGAGACGTCGACGACGACGCCGGAGGAGAGAGCCTGCAGGGTCACCGTGAGGGATCCAGAGCCGGCGCCGTTCCCGGCGTTCCGGATCGTGCCCGCGATCCCGAAGGTCTCGCCCGCCCCGATGGAGCCGTCGGCGTCGCCGCCCAGGTCGTCGCGCGTCCCTGGGCTCAGAACCGAGTACTTCGCCCCGGCGGACGCAGTGACCAAGAGCGAGTCGAGCGACGGCAGATGGCCGGGCGCATCCACCGCGAGCGAGAGCGCCCCCGTCGTGGCCGGATGGAACGGCACGGTCGCCTGCCCGGACGCGTTCGTGACGACGCTGCGGTAGTCCTCTCCCGCCTTCCATGCGACCACGAGCGCCGACTCGACGGGCGCGCCGCCCGAGGTCACGGTGACGGTGAAGCTCCCCGCCTGGAGCGGAACCGTGGCAGGGCGCGCGACCGCGAGCGCCGTCGGCTGGCATTTCCAGATGCGCTCCGAAGGCACGCCGAGGAGCACGGTCTCGAAGTAGCCCCACCGGCTCAGGGTCTCGTCATGGACCGCTGGGCCGAGGGCGGCGCGCGCATCCTCCACCGCCTCGCCGAGCGTGAGTGAGCCGGTGCCGAAGAGCGCGCTGTAGAGCGTCTCCGAGATCGTGACATCGTTCGTGGGCCACGCATCGCGGGTCGCCCCGACGTACGCGAAGGCCCCTCCCTTCGGCTTCCGGAGGAGCCGCTCCGCGACGCAGTCGTAGTCGACGGCCGCCGAGGCGCAATCGTTCGAGATCCAGAGCGCCGCCGAGTCGTTGCTCACGGCCGCCAGCTCCGATGCGGTCACGATCTCGCTCCCCACCGAGAGCTGCGACCTCGAGCCGTGCCCCACGTGGACCACGATGTGGCGCGGCAAGGCGAGCGCCGTGAGGGCCGACACCTTCGTGAGCGGAAGGGATCCCGGATAGACGGTGCTGTTCTCGTACCGCCGCTCGATCGCCGCGCATGCAGGCGCTCGCACACGGAGTGACTCCGCGTTGGCCGCTCCGTCGGTGGACCACGGCTGACCGGGTTGCCACGTCGAGGGGAAGAGCACCTCCGCGAGCATCAGCTCCTTGGCGACGGCAGGGGGCGTCTGCGCGTAGAGGAGCGCCTTGTCGACGAGGATCGTCGCCTCGGCGCGGTTGGATGCGGACAGGCGCCCGACGAGCAGGTCGGGCGTCATGTCGAGACTGTCCGCGACCTCTCCGTAGATCCCGTTTCCGTTCCCGTCCCACGTGCCGTCGAGATCGGCGTAGTACATGTCCGTCGGGATTTCCTCCGTCTCGGGCAGGAGCACGCGCACGACGCGCATCGGAATGGCGTCGTGGTCGGCTGCGAGGATCGCGTACTTCGTCCCCCACAGCTCGTACGCCGAGCGCAGAAAGCTTCGCACGGCCTGCGCCAGGTCGTTCGAGCGCGGATCCAGGGAGCGCACGGTCGAGAGCGACCGCACGACGCTCGAGCGACCGGCCCGGGTTTGGTAATCGGCCAGGCGCTGGAAGATGTCGGCGAGCGAGTCGGGAGCGACGATCACGCACTCGACCGGCGAGCCCGACGTGGACGGGAGGAGCGTGGGCGCGAAGGGGGCTGCGAGCGCGGGATCCCCCGCTGACCGGGAAGGCCCGGCCGGCAGCGCGCGCGCGGGCGCCGAGGGCCAGGCGAGGACGAGGAGGAGGCTAGAAGCGAGGCGAGCCCAGGACGGGAAGATGCAAGAACGCAAGAAGGTTACCGCCTACGACACGGGACGCGATCAGGACCGCGGGAGCCCCATGATGATACCGTGCCCGACCGGGGTCTTCAACTCCGCCAGATGGGGATGGGACCGGTCGTATACGGCCCAGTCCACCTCGTAGAGAGAGTAGAACCAGCTGCCCGGACGCGTGAGCCCGAGATCGGGAATGGTGCGGGACTCGAGCAGGCGATAGGGATCGTCCGGATCGTCCTTTCGAGCCAGCCGCCCCGCCACCTGCGCCCGGTCGATCAGGTACGTGGCCCGCCCGAACGGCTGGAAGAGGAGCCGCTCCACCACCGCGTCGTACCCCGCGCCCACCGTGATCGGCGCCATCCCTGGCGTCACGAGGCCGAAGAGATCGAGGACCGGGCGATTCGAGTAGAAGCCGAACGCACCGATATCGGGGAGCGCGAAGAGCGTGCCCGGAGGCGTTTGCCGCCGCGCCCAGAGACCGTACTCCCCCAAGGACGAGCGCAGTCCCGCAGTGTGCCGGATGGCGTGCGGCAGGTCGTACCGGAGCGTGAGGAACCCATTCTGCCCCGCGTAGGCGAGAAGGAGCGCTGCCCACGCCGCAGTACGCAGCGGCGCTCGGAGCCGATCGGTCAGCCAGGCCATCGACGCCACACCCAAGAGAGCAAGTGAAGGAAGCGCCGGAAGGAGGTACCGGGATACAACTTGCACGCCGCCCATCGCGAGCCCGAAGACGAGCGCGAGGGGCCAGGCGGCGACCGCGATCCAGAAGGCTCTCCGCTCCGGCGGCTGGCGTCGAAGAGCCTCCGGCCCGGCCAGGGCGAGGCCCACGACCGCGAGCGCGACCGGAAGCGCGTCGGTCGCGAGGAGGATCCGGAGCGAGGTGCGGAGCGCCGCGGCCGCCAGCTCGAGATTGCCAAAGGCGCCCGCCTTGGCCGCGCTCGTGTTGGGAAGCAGCCGGTGGAACCAGTGCCACGCCGTGACGAGCCACGGCCCGACGGCAAGGGCCGCCCCCCCGACCAGCCCGATGCAACGTCCCCGGGTCGCAGCGGTCCCCAGGAGGGCCGCGGCCGCGAGCATGAAAAGGAGCCCGCACTCCGGCCGGGCGAGGAACGCGAAGCCGAGGAGAGCGCCCATAGGCCACGCGCTCCGCCCTTCGATCAGCGTGCGCGCGAGCGCGTCGAGCGAGGCGATCACGAGGAGGATCGCGAGCGGAGTCTCCATGCCCGACCCCGTCCATCGCGCCGCCCATGCGTTGGCCGCGAGGACGAACGGGGCCACGAGGGCGAGGCCAGGGGTCCAGCCGAGGCGGCGCCCGAGGCGGTGGAGGAGAGCGATCGCGAGGAGGAGACACGCGAGCCCCCACGCCTTCGCCACCCAGGCGAGCGCCGGCATCGTTGAGACATCCGCGGGTGTGGATGCGCTCCCCGGCACGAGCACGCCGGCGGTCGCGATGAGAAGCACCCAGAGCGGACTCGTCGCCCCATACGTCGGCTCGTTCGCGTTGAAGGAGAAGCCGGCGCCCGCGAGGAGATGCTTCGCGAACTGGAGATGGATGAAGGTGTCGTCGGTCAGGTAGCCCCGGAACGGGGCCGTGTGCGCGAGCGCGAGGAGAAGGATCGCCGCGAGCGCGACCCCGGCGAGCGCCGGGCGGCGGCGCTCTCCCGGACTCACCGGGTCGGGAGCCACTGCGCGACGCGTTTCGCCACCGCCTCCGGGGTGAAGCCCAGCTCCTTGGCGAGAGCCTCGGCGGGAGCCGACGCGCCGAACCGGTCGAGCCCGATCCGGAGCGCGTCCGTACCGACGAGCGCACACCAGGGATCGGTCTGCGCCGCCTCGATCACCACGAACCGCGCGCCCGGGGGCAGCACCGTCCGGCGGTAGTCGTCCGGCTGGCGAGCGAACTGCTCCACACAGGGCATCGACACGACGCGCGTCCGGGTCCCCTTCGCCTCGAGGAGCGCCGCCGCAGCGACCGCGAGCGCCGTCTCCGATCCCGTGGCCACGAGCGAGACCGCGCCCTCGGGTCCCTCGCGCAGCACGTATCCGCCGCGCGCGCAGAGCCGGGCTCGCTGATCTCCGTCCTCACCGATCGGCGCGAGCTTCTGGCGCGTGAGGACGAGCGCGGTCGGCCCCTCCGCGCGCCGCATCGCCGCCGCCCACGCGGCCGCGGTCTCGGGGCCGTCGGCCGGCCGCCACACGTCGAGGTTCGGCATCAGGCGAAGGGACGGAAGCTGCTCGATCGGCTGGTGGGTCGGCCCGTCCTCGCCGAGGAAGATGCTGTCGTGCGTGAAGACGAAGATCGACCGAAGCCCCGTGAGCGCCGCCAGCCGGATCGCGGGGCGCATGTAGTCGGAGAAGATGAGGAACGTCGCCCCGAACGGGATGAAGCCGCCATGGAGGGCCAGGCCGTTCACGATCGCCCCCATCGCGTGCTCGCGCACACCGAAGTGGAGCGTGCGTCCGGAGTAGTCGACCGGAGCTTCCGGCACGAGCGCCTCGTGTTCGACGCTTCCTCCCTGCTCGATGTCCGTGAGTGTCGACGGTCCGAGATCGGCGGATCCGCCGATGAGCGCCGGCGTGGCGCGCGCCGCGACCTGGATCACCTTCCCCGACCAGGCTCTGGTCGCGAGGGACGTCTTGGAGTCGACCGCCCCCGCGAGCCGCGCCTCGAGATCGCCGGGAAGCTCGAGCCGCTGCATGGCCTCGAACCGCGCCGCGATGTCGGGAGCCCTCGAACGGAGCGCGTCGTACCGGCGATTCCACTCCTCGCGCGCGGCGCGCTTCTCCTCGGAGATCGCGCGGAACCGCTCCCGCGCGTCGGGCGGAATGTAGAGCTCCGGCTCGAGCGGCCAGCCCGCGGCTTCCTTCGCGCGCTTGAGCTCGTCGGGGCCGAGGGGCTCGCCGTGCACCTTCGCGGTCCCCGCCTTTGTGGGAGCCCCCTTCCCGATCAGGGTGCGCGCGAGGATGAGCGAGGGGCGCGCGGTCTCCCGGATCGCCGCCTCGAGGGCGTCCTCGATCTGGCGGTGGTCGTGGCCGTCGATCCGACGCGTGTGCCAGCCATAGGCCATGAAGCGCTTCTCCACGTCCTCGGTGAACGCGAGCCCCGTGGAGCCCTCGATCGAGACGTGGTTGTCGTCGAAGAGATACGTCAGGTTGCCGAGGCGAAGATGCCCCGCGAGCGAAGCGGCCTCGGACGCAACGCCCTCCATGAGATCGCCGTCGCTCACGATGCCGAAGACCCGCGACGCGAGAGCCTCCTCGAGGTCGGGGAAGCGCGCGACCGTCATCTTGTGGGCGAGCGCCATACCGACCCCATTGCCGAAACCCTGGCCGAGAGGCCCGGTCGTGGCCTCCACGCCGGGCGTGTCCCCGTGCTCGGAATGCCCCGGCGTGCGGGAGCCCCACTGGCGGAACCGGCGGATCTCGTCGAGCGGCAGGTCGAACCCGAACAGGTGGAGGAGCGAGTAGAGGAGCATCGACGCGTGCCCGTTCGACAGGACGAAGCGGTCGCGTCCGAGCCAGTTTGGATCGCGCGGGTCGAAGCGGAGGAACCTCGACCAGAGGACGAACGCCATGTCGGCGCCCCCCATCGGCGCGCCGGGGTGTCCCGATTTTGCCTTCTCCACGGCGTCCGCGGAGAGGAACTTGATCGTCTCCACGCAGAGCTGGTCCAGCTCGGCGCCTATCGTCGCCATTCACGCCCTCCCCGGCCCGGGCCCAGTTACGGCGTCGGAAAACCGATGTAACGGTGTATCATGACCAGAGTTCCACTTTAACGTGGATGGGCACGGGAGGTCGACATGTTCCGAATGACGGTCCGGTGGTCACGGTGGTCCAGGCTCCTCACGGCCCTCGCCCTGGCGGGCGCGGGGCAGAGCGGCTGCGCCACCAATCCGGCGACCGGCGCAAAGCAGATATCCCTCGTCTCCCGCGGGCAGGAGCTGGAGATGGGGAGGGAGGCCGATCCGGCCATCATCAGCCAATACGGCCTCTACGATGACCCCAAGCTGGCCGCGTACGTCGACTCGATCGGGCAGCGGCTCGGCAAGGTGTCCCACCTGCCGACCCTGGCGTGGCACTTCCGGCTCCTCGACTCACCCGTCGTGAACGCCTTCGCGATCCCGGGCGGGTACATCTACATCACGCGCGGGATCATGGCCTACATGAACTCCGAGGCGCAGCTCGCGGGGGTTCTCGGACATGAGATCGGGCACGTGACCGCGCGCCACTCGGCCCAGCAGATCACGAACCAGCAGATCGCGCAGGTCGGACTCCTCGTTGGCATGGTCGCGTTCTCGGGGCTCCGTCCCTATGGGGGCCTCGCGGCTCAAGGCATGGGGCTTCTCTTCCTCAAGTACAGCCGCGATCACGAGACCCAGGCGGACGAGCTGGGGGTCCAGTACTCGGCGCGCGCGCGCTACGACCCGCGTCAGATCCCGGCGACCTACGAGACCCTGAAGCGGATCGGCGAGCGTGAAGGGGCCGGACTTCCGAGCTTCCTCTCCACTCACCCCGATCCGGGCGACCGGCAGGTGCGCACGCGGCAGCTCGCGGAGGCTTCGGTCTCCGGCGCGGCAACGAATCTGGAAATCGGCGCAGCCAGCTATCGCGGCCACATCGAAGGGCTAACGTACGGGGATGATCCCCGCGCCGGCTATTTCGAGAACAGCCGGTTCTACCACCCGCAGCTGCGGTTCCAGATGATCTTCCCGAGCGGCTGGAAGACGGTGAACAACCCCTCGGCGGTTGTGGCAACGAATGAGAGCATGGGAGCCACGATGCAGCTCACCCTCGGCTCCACGTCGGACCAGAAGCTCACCCCTTCCGAGTACGTGGACTCGCTCCGCGTCAAGAACGCGATCTCATCGGCGAACGGCCACTCCGAGCAGTTCCGCGACTACCCGGCCTGGGTCGGATCGGTGGTCCTTCAGACGGATCAGGGGCAGGCCAACGTCGCGGCCGGATTCGTCCGCATCAAGCCCGGACAATTCCTGGAGATCATCGGGCAGTCGAAGGGGGGCGCGGCGACGGAGCAGATCTACGCCTCGATTCGCAGCGTGGCGGCGCTCACGGACCCGGACAAGCTCAACGTCACCCCGGACAAGCTCGTGATCAAGCCCGCCCCTCGAACGGCCGCGTTTTCCCAGTTATGGAGCGAGATGGGAGGCGGGGCGATCGGCGTGGAGGATGGCGCGATTCTCAACAGCACGCGGGCTACTTCGACGATCCAGGCGGGGACGCCTATCAAGACTGTCTTGAAGGGAAAGCACAGCTTGGGGGTTGGGGAGGGAGCGGGAGGACCTGCGGGCGCGTCCTCGCTTCGCGCTTCGCGCGAAGCTGCGGATTGCGCCCTT
>JAEHDN010000024.1 GCA_016880395.1 Candidatus Eiseniibacteriota bacterium | reverse complement strand
TGGCGCAGGCGGCGCGTGCTCAGGTGATAGTGCGCGCTGATCTGGGAGAGCGTCTCGCCCCGCCGCACCACGTGAACCGAACGGCTCCGGCCCCGGCGGTGCCGCGTCGGGCGTAGCTCCTTCCGGTGGTCGCGAGCCGCCGTCCGCAGCTCGGTCTTCGTCAGGGGCCGCGGCTTGTAGTCGCTCTCGAGCGCGTGCTGCACCTGCTCGCCCATCCCGTGGGGCACCCGGATCAGCGTGCCCTCCTTGTCCGCCGGCATGCGGTGCCGGACGAACACCGGATTGAGCCGCTGCAGCTCGTCGACCTCCACGGTGCTCACCCGCGACACCTCCTTCATGTCGACCGGGCCGTGCACGGTCACCATGTCGTAGCGCAGGGGCGAGTTCTCGGGGAGGTTGAAGCCGTAGCGCTGCGGGTCGGACGCGATCTCCATCGCCGCGAGGAATTTCGGCACGTAGTCCTGCGTCTCGCGCGGCAGGCGCAGCGACCAGAAGTCGTGCGTGCGCTGACGCTTGATCGCCCGCTGCACGGTGCCCTCGCCCGCGTTGTACGCGGCAAGCGCGAGCGGCCAGGAACCGTCGAACATCGTGTAGAGCCGGCGCAGGTAGCGCGCGGCCGCGCGCGTGGCGAGCTCGGGATCGCGCCGCTCGTCCTTGTACGCCGTCATCTCGAGCCCGAAGAGGCGGGCCGTGCCGCGGATGAACTGCCACGGACCGACGGCGCGCGCGACCGACTTCGCGTGCATGTTGAATCCGCTCTCGACGAAGACGAGATTCGCGAGCTCCTCGGGCACGCCCTCGGCCCTCAGATTGCGCGTGAGGAGATCCATGTAGGAGCCGGACCGGGTGAGCCATACCTGGAACCGCTCACGCCCGCGACCCGCGTAGTAGTTGATCCACTTGTCGACCCGCTCGTTCCGCTCGAGGTTGACCGGTCCGAGGGAAGGCGGCAGCTTCTCGGCGATCTCGTCCTCGGCATCGTCGTCCGATCGCGAGCACCGGTCGCGCACGTCCTCCAGGGCGTCGCGGAGGGACGCCACGCCGGGGCGGGAAACGGGGAGTCCGTCGATCGCCTTGAGGGCGCCGTCGACCATCTGGAGCGCCTCGGGATTCTGGCCGGATTGAGCCAGGTCCTGGGCCTTGGAGAGGGACGCCTGGATGGGGGCGAGCGGATCGGAATTGGCCTGTGACTCGGCTGGGGCCGGCGCAGCCTGGTCCGATCCGTCCTGCGGGGGTCCGATCAACCCCTGGTTCCAACCTGGCATGTCCGGGCCCACGACCGCGGCGAGCGCGGGAGCGTCGGGACGGACCAGCAGGGCCAGGCCGAGGAGAAGGATTTGAAGGGACTTGCGAGGGATCAAACAGCGCCTCCGTCCATTCTTGGATGCGGGTGGGCCGAACGCGAGCCTGCGCCGTGAGGCCGTCCGGTCCCTGGAAAACGAGATCTTCCTGTTCGTCGTCTTGATGCGGACCTCGCGCAGGCTACCGAAAGGACCGTGCATTCCGCAAGTCCAAAAGGGATTCGTGGCGAAATGACGGTCCCAAGGGCCGGATTTCACGACTGCTCGGTCCGTTAAATCAAGCTATTGCAAGCCATATGCCATCCCGGGCGGCCATCGCCTTGTTGACATGGTTCCCCCCGGTTCCTATGCTGCGCGCGTGATCCAAACCCAGCTCGGAACGCGGTTCCGGATTGCCGGCGTCGCGAGAAGCCCCGATCGGGAAGGTGCCCTGGCGCACCTCGACCCCGACCGGGGCTTTGTCTTGGTTGCCCGTGGTGGAATGGGGCCAGCGGATGTGGTGGACCCGACGATCTGGGTCAAGGAGAAGCTCTCCCTGGCGCTCGGATCGGCCGTGGATCAGGCTGAGCCGCCCCTCAAGCGCGTCATCGGGGCCCTCAGGGCCCTTCATGCGGAGCTGATGGCCAGACCTGAGGGGGACCGCCCCTGGGTGGCCGTCCTGGCCCTCCTTCTCCACGGCGAGGACGCCGTGGCGGTCAGCGCCGGGGACTGCCCCTGCCTCCGCTACCGGAGCGGCCTTCTGTCCCGGCTCGGCCGTGCCGAGGCCGACCCGGGCTCGGGCGCACCCCGGGGGGCGCTCGGCTCGGAGCCCCAGGTTCGGATCGAGGTGGTGCCGCTCAAGCCCCAGCCAGGCGACGTCTACCTCCTCTCGACACGGTCGATGCGGGAGGGCGAGATCGCGCTCCTCGCGCGCGATCTCGCTGGCGCGCGAAATTCGGCAGGGCTCCTCCGGGCCGGAGCCGAAGGGCCCGCGGACCGCGGGCGGGTCGCCGTGCGCGTGCTCGAGCCGCAGGAGCCCGACTCGCTCGGCGCGCTCGCGGCCGAGCCTGCGGCATCGCCGGCCTACGAGACGACCGAGCCTGGAGCACCGCTCGACGTAACTCCCTTCCACGACACGGTGGAGCAGGAGACCGTTGTCCGGGAGCACGTCCTCGAGCCTGCCGAGGAGATCGACACCGAGGAGACCCGTGAGACGGGGGCCGCATCCGAGCCTGGCCTGCTCGATCCGATCGCACCCGGCGTGGCGAGCGGCGCTCCGGCGTTCGTGATCGACGCGATCGACGCCGATCGCGCCGCGGACGAGGAACCTGCCCCCGAGGCAGGGGAGACATCGGAAGCCCCGCGGGACGCGCAGCCCGAGGCCGGCGGTGAGGCGGAGGCACCGAGGCGGTCCACGCTCGCCACGGTTGGCGAGGAACGTGCGTGGTACGAGCCGCTCGCGCTTTGGGCCGGGGGCGCGCTCGCGATCGTCGCGATCGCGGTTCTCGTGCGCGCGCTCCTGCCCGGCATCCTGGGAAGCCCGGGGAACCGCGCGTCCACGCCGCCCGCGCCCGTCGCGGTCACCGGCACAGCCGACATCTTCTCCGATCCCCCGGGCGCCGTCGTGCACGTGGACGGGATTGCGCTCGAGGGCCGCACGCCGCTGACCGGCGTGTCGCTCGACGCCGGGCTCCACCGCGTGGAGCTGGACTGGGGTCCGTACGGCGCCTGGCGCGACACGGTGGAGGTCTCGGCCGGGACGCGCCTCACGCTGCACCCCGCGCTCTACGGGACGGTCGATTTCCAATCGTCCGACCCCAAGCGCGCGCTCGACGTATATCTCGACGGCGTCTATGCAGGCACGACCCCGCTCACGCTCGACCAGGTGGTCGTGGGACGGCACCTGGTCCGGTTCGGAGGGCCGGGGATCGCGACGAGCGCGCAGGAGATCGACGTTCTCCGCGAGCGGAGCGTGGATCTGGTCGGGAGCGTGGGGCCGGCGCCGGCGAGCGCATCGGTGGACGTGAAGAGCTCACTCCTCGGCGACGCCGGGTTCGAGCCGAGCCGGGGCGATCCCTACTGGGTGGACGGCGTGCCGCGTGGCGTGACGCCCGGCACGATCTCGCTCGAGCCGGGAACCCACAGCGTCCGCGTCGCTCGTCGCGGCTTTCCGCCTCAGGTGTCCATTCTCGAGGTGAAGGCGGGCGGGCAGGCATTCGTCACGGCCGAGTTCGGCGCGGGATCGGACGAGCCGCTCCGCTTCAATCCTCCGGATGCGATCGATCGGTCGAGTCCGCTCCCGCTCACCATCACGCTGCCCGAGTCGGAGTGGGATCCGTCGCTCTCGCTCTGGATCTACGCGGCGCCTCCGGGCGGCACCTTCCAGGCGAAACGGATGACGCGCCTCGAGGAAGGGTCCCGCTCGTACGCGGCGCTCGTGCCGCCCGAGGTGCTCCGGTCGCGCGCGGGCCAGGTGCGGCTCTACTTCATGGCCTCCGGCACGAGCGGCCACGAGATCTACTCCGAGATCTACACGGTTCCCGTTCACGACTGAGCGGCTCTCCTCGCCGCGCTCTACTGACCTCCCCGGGCAAGGGACGCCATGCGTCCTTCCTGGCCCCATCTCGTCTGGCCGGCGCCGGTCTTCTTCTGGCTCCTGATCGCCCTGGGGCATCTCGCCTCGTCGGCGGCTCCCGTGCCCGCGCGGTGCGAGGCGGATGCTCTCGCCGCCGCGCTCACGCTGGGCGGAGCCTCGCTCGCGATCGGCTGGCGCTTCGGCGGCCCGTACCACCGCGCCGCGTGGCGACGGCTCGAGGCGGTGCTGGGCGTGGCGTCGGCGCTCGCTGCCGGCGTGGCGCTCGGCGGGCAGGCCGACGCACTCTGGTGGCCCCTGCCGGTCCATCCGGCCGAGGCGCCGGTCACGATCGAGGGACGCGTTCTCGACACGACCGCGATCGACGCCGAGCCGCCAAGCCTCGTGCTCGAGACTCGCCGCGTGCGGGTGGGACGGCGGGAAATCGGGTGCCGCGCCCGGCTGACCGTGCGATGGCGCGACGACGCCCTCCCGCCGCGCTGGGTGCTGCCCGGCCTGTGGCTGCGCCTGCGGGGCGATTACCGGCCCCCCGAGGATGCCCGGAATCCCGGCGCGAGCGCGCCGGGGCGCTCGCTCGAGCGGCTCGGGCTCGCCGGCTCGATCACGATCGACCCCCTTTCCATCGAGGCGCCGGCCGATCCGCCGGAGCGGGGCGCGGACGCGGGAGCCATGATCCGCGACCGTCTGGCGCGCGCCTTCGCGGCGTCCTTGAGCCGTCCGGTGGCCGCGCTCGCGCGCGGGATGCTCCTCGGCGACCGATCGGGGATTGCCCCCGCGATCCAGCATTCGTTTCGCGACGGTGGGACAGTGCACATCCTCTCGATCTCCGGGCTCCACGTCTGCATTCTCGCAGGCTTCCTCGCGCTCTTCGCGGGCATGCTGCGCCTGCCGCCCGCTCCCACCGCGGCCATCGAGCTGGGCGCGCTCTGGGGCTACGTCGCGCTGGTCGGCGCGCCCGCTTCGGCGCTTCGCAGCGCGCTCCTCTGGACGTCCGCGCGGTGCGGCCGCCTGCTCGGCGTCGTGGTGCGCCCGTTCACCGCATGGGGCATCGCGGGGCTCGCGCTCCATCTCGCCGATCCGCGCTCCGTGCTCGATCCGGGATTCCAGCTCTCGTTCCTCGCCGTGCTCGGCCTCGGCGCCGCGGGTCCGCTCGGGAGCCTCCTTCCAGGCGAGGGAGCTTCGCACGGGCGCCTCGCCGCCGCGGCGCGCCGCGCGGCCAGAGGCGCGTGGGGGCTCTTCGTGCAGAGCGGCGGCGCCACGCTCGGCACCGCGGGCGTCCAGTCGCGGATGTTCGGGGCGATTCCGGTGGTCGGGCTCGTGCTCAACCTCGCCGTGATCCCGCTCTGCACGCTCTTCATGGCGGAGTCGGTGCTGTTCCTCGTCGCGAGCGCATCCGGAGTGCCGATGTTGCGGGAAGGCGCCGCGGGCGCCCTCGAGGCCTCGGGGCTCCTCATGCTCGAGCTGAACGACCGAGGGTCGCGGCTTCTCGATCCGTGGATCGTGCGAAGCGTGGCGCCCGCGGGAGCGATCGCGCTGGGCGCTCGCGCGCTCGCGCTCGCGGGCGCGTCGGCGGAGTCCACGCGCGGCGGACGCCGCTCGCGCGCGGCCACGGCTC
>JAEHDN010000023.1 GCA_016880395.1 Candidatus Eiseniibacteriota bacterium | reverse complement strand
GGACTGTGCGATGGAATCGATCCGGCATTCATCGTTCGCCGCCGACCCGAGCGGCGTTCCGTCGTCGAAGAAGGCGCGTCGGTACCACTCTCCGTCCCAGGCGTCCCGCTCCAACGACGCCCGGAGAGAGGCGGCCCTCGTCCGCCACCGTTCCGCACGCTCACCCTCCCCGCGCCGGTCGGCGATCCGGACGAACTCCCTCAAGTTCACGACGAGAAACCAGCCCAGCCAGACGCTCTCTCCCCGTCGCTCGTGGCCCACACGGTTCATGCCGTCGTTCCAATCACCGGTGCCGATCAGGGGCAGGTCGTGGCGGCCCGCGTCGAGACTCCGATCCAGGGCCCGCGCGCAATGTTCGAACACGGTCGCCCGCTCCGCCGATTCCGCGGGCTCGAAGTACGCTTCCTGCTGCTGATCCTTGAGCGGCGCCCCCTCGAGCCACGGGACCCTTTCGTCGAGGACCGCCTGGTCCCCGGTCGTCTCAAGATAACGGGCGACCGCGTAGGGCAGCCAGAGACGGTCATCGGAGATCCGGGTCCTCACCCCACGGCCCGTGGGGGGATGCCACCAGTGCTGCACGTCCCCTTCGGGGAACTGACGCGCCGCGCTCCGCAGGAGGTGCTCGCGCACGAGATCGGGCCTCGCCACAGCCAGGGCGAGAACGTCCTGGATCTGGTCGCGGAAACCGTACGCCCCGCTGGACTGGTAGAACGCGGATCGGGACCAGGTCCGGCAGGAGAGCGTCTGATAGAGAAGCCAGCGGTTGAGAAGAAGATCCATCGAGGGATCGGGTGTCTTGACCTGCACCGTGCCGAGCACCCGATTCCAGTGTTCCTGGACCTCGCCGAGGGCCGAGTCGCAGTTCATCGCGCGGTAGCGCTCGACCAGGGATCGGGACTCCTCGCGGCTCTCACCCTGCCCCAGCAGGAACAGGACCTCGGTGCGTTCGCCCGGTTCGAGCTCGACGATCGTCTGCAGAGCGGCGCACGGATCCAGGCCCGCTCCGGTGCTCCCCGAGAACTCCTCTCCACGCAGAAGCGACGCGGGATGATCGAGGCTCGCGTTCCGGCCGAGGAACTCGAGGCGGTCCCCGGTCCAGGAGACCCGGCGCCCGCCCAGGTAGACGAAGGCGATCCGGTCCGCGAACTCCCTGTTCCATGAGTTCCGTGCGAACATGGCGCCGGTCGCGGGGTCGATGTCGGTCACGACGTAGGGCGCCGAGCCCGTTCGCGCGACGCCAAGCACCCACTCGACGTACGCCGTGACCGAAAGCCGCCGCTTGCGGCCGGATCGATTCTCCAGAGCGAGGCGGGAGATCTTGATCGAGTCGCTCAGCGGCACGAATTGCAGCAGCTCAAGAGCGATGTCATGGGATGCGTGCTCGAAGCGACTGTAACCCTGGCCGTGCCTGATGACATACGGCCCGGCCTCTTCGCGAATAGGGAGGCAGGTCGGCCCCCAGACCAACCCGCTGTCCTCGTCGCGGACGTACAATGTCTCTCCCGGCGTGTCGCTGACGGAATCGTTCGACCAGTGCGTGAGCTTGTTCTCCCGGCTGTTCACGGACCAGGTGTACCCGGAGCCCGATTCTGAAACCTGGAATCCGAATGCCGGGTTCGCCACCACGTTGATCCAGGGAGCCGGCGTCCACTGACCCTTGTCCAGCACCGTGACGTATTCGCGGCCGTCCGGTGTGAATCCTCCCAGGCCGTTCCAGAATTCGAGAGCCAGCGCGGGAGAGGACCGAGGGTCCCATCTCCCGCGCGCCGGGCGGCGACGCGGCGGAACCGGAACCGGTCTCGGCGCCTGCTGTCGCACCACCTGCTCCGACAGTGTTCCCCGGTTCGCCAGGATCAACACGCGCGCCGCCGAGCGCAGGGAGGCCAGGTCTTGAGGGGGCAGGAGGTCTTCCCGCAGCACGAAGACGCTCCCGTGTTCGCTGTGCGTCTCGTGTCCGACCGCGGTCTGGCTCGCCCGCACCATCGCTTCGACCGACTGCTGGAGATCCTGCGCGTAGGAGGTTCCCTTCGCGTTCAGGATCACCAGATCGGCTGAGACTCCTTTCATG
>JAEHDN010000228.1 GCA_016880395.1 Candidatus Eiseniibacteriota bacterium | reverse complement strand
GATGGTCTCCGTCTTCGCGCGGAGCCGGGACTTCTCGCCGCTCAAGATCTCCTTCAGCAGCGCGGAGTGGTGCGGTCACGTGTACGAGGAGATGCTCTTCGAGCGGTATCACGTCGCTGACCGCTATGAGAGCTACTTCCAGGGGGAATCCGACGCGCGCCGCCTGACGCTCGCCAAGGGCGGGATCGCCGAGGAGGAGCTCTTCATCCGCCTCCGCAATCTGCGCGATGAGTGGATTCCCGCCGGGCAACGCCGCAAGGTTCCCTTCCTCCCGGCGGCGTTCTACCGGAGGCTCACGCATCGACCGCTCGTCTGGACCGAGGCCGTGATCGAGAGGGCCAGAAACGCCGAGAGCGTGACGGTCCCCGCGGGCCGCTTTGACGTGGCGCACTACCACGTGCGCACGGGAGACGGGCGCGAGGGGGAGTTCTGGGTGGAGCGGGCGTATCCCCACCGGATCGTTCGCTGGACGTGGCGTCCGGCCGCAGGCACGGTGGCGAAGGAGGGCGGCTGGTCACCCGCCGAGGGGCTCGACCAGGGCGAGCTCGCGGGCAGCCAGCGGCTCGCCTACTGGCAGCTCCACAATCCGGGCGACGAGCGATACCTCGAGGGGCTGGGCCTCAAGGCTCCGACCTCGGTCGTCGGCGGAACGACCCGGCTCCGGGGGGACGTGGGAACCAAGCCCCAGAAACGCTGAGCGCCCCCCGTCGGAACGAGGGGCGCTCCCGTGAGCCTCGGTCTGGCCGCTAGGGCCGCTGGAACTGCGCTGCCTCGGTGCTTCCTTCGAGCGCGAGCGTGGAGCAGCTCCCGTTCGAGATCACCTGCATGACCTCGTCGAAGTAGCCTGTCCCCACCTCCCGCTGGTGGCGCGTGGCCGAGTAGCCGTGCTTCTCGGAGTCGAACTCCGCCGTCTGCAGCTCCGCGTAGCCCGCCATTCCGCGGTCCTTGTAGGCCCTCGCCAGCTCGAACATGCCGTGGTTCAGCGAGTGGAAGCCGGCCAGCGTGACGAACTGGAACTTGTATCCCATCGCCCCCAGCTCGCGCTGGAAGCGCGCGATCGTGTCGGCGTCGAGCTTCGCCCGCCAGTTGAAGGACGGGGAGCAGTTGTAGGCGAGCATCTTCCCGGGGAAGCGCGCGTGCACCCCTTCGGCGAAGAGGCGAGCCTCCTCGAGGTCGGGCGTCGACGTCTCGCACCAGATGAGATCCGCGAACGGGGCGTAGGCGACCGCGCGCGCGATGGCGCACTCGAGCCCGCCCTTGTAACCGAAGAAGCCCTCGGTCGTCCGCGTGCCGGTGAGGAACTCCCGGTCCCGCTCGTCCACGTCGCTCGTGATGAGCTTGGCGCTGTCGGCGTCCGTGCGGGCCACGACGAGCGACGGCACGTCCATCACGTCCGCCGCGAGCCGCGCCGCCACGAGCGTGCGGATGAAGTGACCGGTCGGCACGAGGACCTTGCCGCCCAGGTGACCGCACTTCTTCTCCGAGGAGAGCTGGTCCTCGAAGTGGACGCCCGCGGCCCCCGCCTCGATCATCGCCTTCATCAGCTCGAACGCGTTCAGGGGACCACCGAATCCCGCCTCGGCGTCCGCCACGATGGGGGCGAGCCAGGTCCGCGCGGGGGCGTGGCCGTTGGCCGAGGGCGCGTGTCCGTTCTCGGAAGGACCGTGCCCGTTCGCGGCGTGCCCGTTGGCGGCGTGGCCGTTGGCGGCATGGCCGTTGCCCGAGGGGTCGTGTCCGTTGGCCGCGGGAGCCGGCGCGGCCGCCTTCCGGGACTCCGCGTGCTCGATCTGGTCCGCGCGGAGGAGCGCCTGGTTGATCCGGCG
>JAEHDN010000227.1 GCA_016880395.1 Candidatus Eiseniibacteriota bacterium | reverse complement strand
GACGGTCTCGCCCACCTGCGTGAGGAAGGCGATGACGTCATGGCGAAGCGTCCGCTCCAGCTCGTCGATGCGGCGGGCGTCCACGCGGGCTCGCTCGCGGATCCGCGCGGTCGCGCCATGCGGCACGTCGCCGCGCCGCTCCATCGACTCCGCCGCCGCCAGCTCCACCTCGAGCCAGGTGCGGTAGCGCGCCGCGTCGTCGAAGAGCCCGGCCATGGCCGGGCGGGAATAGCGCTCGATCATCGGACCGTCCCCCCTCGCGCCAGTCGCGTCACGGTCATCCCTCCGGCGACTCCTCGAGGAGGAGCCGCACGGTGAAGAGCTTCCCCTCGCGCTCCAGGGTGAGCGCGATCGTGTCCCCCACGCTCGCGCCGAAGATCACGCGGTAGGCCTCGTTCCCGTCGCTCACCTCGGTTCCGTTCACCTTGCGGATGATGTCCCCCACCTTGACGCCCGCCTTGTCCGCGGGGCTGCCTCGATCGACCGCCGCGACATAGAGTCCCTTGCGGTCGGTCGTCTGGAGCCGCTCGGCGACGTAGGGGGTCAGCTCCCACGTGCTCACGCCGATCCACACGTTCCGCACGCGGCCGTAGTGGATGATCTCGTCCACGACACGCTTCGCCGCGTCGATCGGGATCGCGAAGCCGATGCCCTCCGAGCCGCCGCTCTTCGTGAAGATGAACGTGTTCACGCCGATCACCTCGCCGCGCGCGTTCACGAGCGGTCCGCCCGAGTTGCCCGGATTGATGGCCGCGTCGGTCTGGATCATGTTCTTGTAGATGCCTGCGCTCTGCGCCTGCGCCTTGATGTCCCGGCGGGTCGCGCTGATCACGCCGGCGGTGACCGTGGGCTGGGTGTCGTTGAGCAGAAAGCCGAACGGGTTCCCGATCGCGATCGCCCACTCGCCGACCATGAGATCGCCCGAGCTGCCGAGCGGCGCGGTCGGCAGGTTCTTCCCGTCGATCTTCACGACCGCTAGATCGTACTGGGGATGCGACCCCACGATCTTCCCGGTCAGGTTGCGGCCGTCGGGAAGGATGGCGGTGATGCGGTCGGCGCCGTGGACCACGTGCTCGTTCGTGAGCACGTAGCCGTCCTTCGAGATGATGAAGCCCGAGCCCATGCTCGGGATCTGCTCGCGGTAGCGATACTGCGGGATCATGTCGCGGAAGAAGGGCTCGAAGAAGTCCCCGGGCGTGGTCGACACCACCCGCGTCTGCACGACGCTCAGGGTCACGACCGCGTGGCCGACCCGCTCCGCCGCCTCGACGATCGCGGTTCGGCGGCTATTGTCGATCGCGGGCGAGGCGGTCGCCGACGCCGCCGGCGGGGACGCGGCATGCACGGCCGCGGCCGGAATCGTCTCGGTCTCGGCCATGCCCGCCCGGTGCTTGCCGGGCGCGAGAACAAGCAGCCCGACCAGGATCGCGAGCCCGATCAGGACTCCGACCGTGAGCGGTGCGATCGTCGCCGTCCATCGCCGGCCCGGGGCCGGCGTGTGAAGCTCATGCTGGGACATCGAGAGGCTCCTTCGGTATCCATCCCACGCGGGGGTACTTGACCCGCATCAGGTACAGCCCGTGCGCCGGCGCCGGCGGCGCCGCTGCCCGCCGGTCGCGCGCCGCGAGAATCGTGCGAACCCCATGCGCCCCCGAGCGGTCCTCGGCGGCGCGCAGCACACTCGATACGATGCGGCGCACCATCGTGTAGAGGAAGCGATCCGACTCGATGTCGAATCGCAGCCGGCCGCGCCGTTCCGTCCACCGCGCGCGCGCGACGCGGCAGATCGGACGGTCGTCCGCGTCCCCGCCCTGCCGCGAGAAGGACGTGAAATCGTGCTCGCCGAGGAGCGACCGCGATGCGTCGTTCAGCGCATCGACCGCCGCGCGCACCGGCCGCTGCCACGCATAGCGCGATCGGAGCGCCGACGCGCGCGGCTCGATCAGGTAGCGATACGCGCGCCGGGTCGCGTCGAACCGCGCGTGGAACTCGGGCGGCGCCTCGGCCGCGTCGACCACGCGCACGTCCCGCGGCAGGATCGCATTGAGCGCCGCCTGGAGCCGCTCCGCCGTCATCCGGGTCGAGAGCGCCGCGCTCGCGACCTGGCCGACCGCGTGGCAGCCGGCGTCCGTCCGCCCCGCGCCAGTCACGCGCACGGGCGCTCCCGCCAGGCGCGCGAGCGCGGCCTCGAGATCGCCCTGCACCGTGCGGTGCGAGCGCTGCACCTGCCATCCATGAAAGGCCGTCCCGTCGTATTCCACCCCCAGCCGGAAGGTCGCATGGCGCCGTTCAGATACCACGGAGCAGCGCCGCGGCCACGAGCGCGCCCAGGGCGAGGACTGCCGCTTCCCGGAGTCCCCAGGCGAGAACCTGGCCGCTCCGGCGGGGCGCCCCGAGGACGTAACCCCGGACCAGGAGCGCCTCTTCATAGGATTCCCCGAGGCGGAGCATGGTTCCGAGGAACGGGAGCACCCAGGCGGCCAGGTACCGGGACCGTCCCCTGGCGCCGACTCCAGGCCGCAACCCCCGTGCTCGCAACGCGATGTGCTGCTGCTCCGCCTCCTGGACGGCCCGCGGCGTGAGCGTGAGGGCGTGCCGCGCGCTCTCGAGGGCCTCGAGGAGCCACCGAGGCCGGCGCGGCAGCGGCAAGGAGAGGGCCCACCGGGCGGCCCCGCTCAGGAACGACCGCGCGGCCCAGCGGAGCAGGTAGAGGAGGGCGAGGAGCCGTAAGGCGATCCGCGCCGCAGGGCCCGCGGCCTGGCCGAGCGGCGCGCCCGATAGGAGCGCATGGGCCGCGAACACGATCAACGCGAGGCCGAGGAGCGGCAGCTCCGCGCGGAAGGGGCGGTGCTCGACCTGGAGCGCGAGAGATCCGGTGACGAGCGCGGCGGCGGCGAGGGCGGGAATGGAGCCGGTCAGCGCGAGGCCGAGACCGGCGGCCGAACAGGCGAGAAGGAGCGCCGCGGGATGGACCGCGCGCGTGGCGTCTACGGGAGTGAGAGCGTCGGACTGGGGAGAGCCGGGCACCGCGTTGCATTTCCTCCGTGCCATCGGAGGCGGAGGGCCGACGTCCGGCACCCCACCTGAAGCGCCACTCTAGCGGCTTCCCCGGCTCCTGTCAACGCTCAGCGCCATTCGCGCGGCGGCACGGCGGGCTCGAGGCGCTGGATCGGACGGAACCAGCCGACCGCGAGGAGGATCACGGTGATCCCGATCGAGATGATGGTCACCCAGTCTCCCCACTGGAGCCAGAGCGTGGGCGGAAGCGGCGCGCGCACCACACCTACCTCCATGGCTCGCTCGAAGAGGGGCGTCTGGCCGGTGACACGACCGTAGGGATCGACGAACATCGAGATGCCGGTGTTGGCGCACCGCGCCGTCGCGCGCCCGAGCTCCACCGAGCGGAGGATCGCCATGTCGGCGTGCTGGACGGGCCCTGCCGTCTTGCCGAACCACTCGTCGTTCGTGATGTTGATCAGGTACTGCGCACCCTCGAGCGTGAGCGCGCGGGCGTGGTCCGGAAAGATCGACTCGAAGCAGATCATGACGCCGAACGAGGAGCCTCCTCCGCTGAACACGACCGGATCGGTGCCGGGTGTCCACTCCGCCTGGCCGAGGTCGATCTTGCCCAGGAACGGCATCAGCTCCTGGAACGGGATCCGCTCCCCGAACGGGACGAGGTGCATCTTCTCGTACTGCGCGGCGAAGGTCCCGTTCGGCCGCACGAGCCCGGCGGCGTTGTACGTGAGAGCGGTGCCTGCGGTCGAGAGCCGCGCGTCGGGATAGCCGGCGAGCACAGGCACGCCCGCCTCGTGCACGGCGTCGAGGAAGCGCCGCAGCTTGAGGGGCTCGAGCCGAACGTAGAACGGAAGCGACGTCTCGGGCCAGACGATGAGATCGGGGTGCGGCGTGAGCGCGGCCGCCTGCCGGGTTCCCAGGAAGAGCGAGCCAACCACGGAGTCCTGGGAGGCCGGATTCCACTTGAGCTCGCTCGGCGTGTTCGGCTGGACGAGCGCCACCCGCGCGAGGGGGCCGGTGGGCGGCGACTTCAGCCGCTCGACGCCCCAGCGCACGGGCAAGGCCACCGCGAGCACCGCGAGGATCGCGCAGATGATGCGCGAGGGCCAGCGCCGCGCCACCACGATCCCCGCCGCCAGCGCGTTGACCGAGACGATCCAGAATGTGAGCCCCGGCGCGCCGGCGACCGACGCGATCTGGATCCATGCCGGCTCGTGCGCGAGGGCGTACCCGAGATTCCCCCACGGACATCCGAGCGGGCCCGAGGACTTCGCCCACTCGCTCACCGTCCAGACGAATGGGGCGAGAAAGAGAATCGACGTCCCGAGCCGCCGCTTGAAGAACCGCACGGCCCACCCGAAGACCGCGAAGTAGAGCCCAAGGTAGAGCCCCAGCGCGGCGAGCGCCGGGAAGATCAGCCACGGGTGGGTCATCGCGTGCACCGGGACGCGCACGATCCACCAGAACATCAGCGCGTTGAAGACGATCCCCGCGATCCAGGGGGACCAGCGGACCCCGCGCGACACGCGGACCGGCTCCGAGGGTCCCGGCGTCCCTTTGGCCAGGATGACCAGGATCGGAACGAGAGCGACGAAGACGAGCGGCCACAGGCGGGCGCCCGGGAACGTGAAGCTGAGGAGCGCGCCCGAGGCGGCCGCGACGAGCGGCCGCCCGAGCCGCCTAATGAAGGCGGACCTCGCGGTGGGCCTCGGCCGACTGGTAGATGGCGTCGATGATCCGCATGAGCTCGCGCCCTTCTTCGGCGCTGGCCATGGGGCGCTCGCCCTGGGTGATGCAGCGGAGGAAATAGTCCAGCTCCTGCTCGTAGGATTGTTTGTAGATGTTCCGCGCCGGCTCGCGCGCGGGCGTGACGTCGAGGAGGTTCCCGTTCAATTCCTTGTGGATGCGGAACGGATTGAGGAGAGCCGCGCCGTCCGTGCCGAACAGGTTCAGGTACGGGAAGTTCTTCTCGAGGAGGAGCGCCCAGCTCACCTCCAGGGTGAGCGACGCTCCCCCCTCCAGCACGAGGAACGCAGCCACCGTGTCCTCCACGTCCTTCCGCGGATCGGTCACGTACTTGGTCGCGGTGACCGACACGACCTGCGGATTTCCAAGGAGCCAGAGCGAGAGGTCGAGCATCTGGACGCCGAGGTCCATGAGCACGCCGCCTCCCGAGCTGCGCTTGTTCTCGTACCAGCCCGGACCGCGCCGGTCCGTGCGCCGCCTGAGCCAGCCGGTCTTCGCGTAGAAGATCTTCCCCAGCTCCTGACGCTCGAGGTACCCGCGCAGGACCTGAACGTCGCTCCGGAATCGATTGTTCATCGCGTACATGAGGACTTTGCCCGAGCGCTTGACCGCGTCGACCATCTGCGTCGCTTCGGCCGCGTTCCGCGCCGGAGGCTTCTCGCAGAGCACATGCTTGCCGTAGCCGAGCGCGGCCATGGCCATCGGCGCGTGGAGATGGTTCGGCGTCGCGATGATCACCGCGTCGAGATCCTCGTTCCGGAGGAGCGTCTCGTAGTCGGCGACCGCGCGGCCGATGCCGAAGTGCTGCGCGACCATGCGAGCCTTCTCCACGTCGTCGTCGCAGATCGCGATCACCTCGACATCGCGACGCCCCTTGAGCGCGGGCAGGTGGTTCACCTGGGATACGACGCCGACGCCGATCACACCGAGACGAAGGGGACGCTTGGCCACGATTGGAACGCTCCTCGAAGCAAGGGAATCACGGTGAGAACGTCGGCGGAGTATAGGGTCGAGGGTGGTGGATTTAAAGCGATTCCGGATCGCGAGGGCCGCCGAACGCGCCCGAACGCGTAAGGCGGCGCATTTTTTTCCAGAGCCCCTGCCGGCTGAGGCCGAGGGACCGCGCCGCGACCGTCTTGTTCCCACCGGCACGCTCGATGGCGGCTCGGATGAGCTCCGCCTGGAGCTCGAGCGTTCGGCCGCGCAGGTCGTCGGAGCGCTCCCGGAGCATCGGACCGGGACCGGAGGCGAGGCCGTCGCCCAGGGAGACCGCCGTGAGCGAACCGCGCGGATCGAGCGCATGCACGGCGCGCTCGAGCGAGGCGTGGAGCTCGCGTACGTTCCCCGGCCAGAGGTGAGCCGTGAGCCGGTCGAGCGCGCCGCAGGTGATCCGAAGGGCCTGAGGGCGCCCCTCGGCGTGCAGCCGGCGGAGGATGTGGGCCGCAAGGACCGGGACGTCATCGATCCGCTCCCGCAGCGCCGGCGCGCGCACCGTGAGGACGTGGAGCCGGTAGTAGAGGTCGGCGCGGAACCGTCCCGCCCGCGCGTCCGAGGCGAGATCGCGGTGCGTGGCCGCCACGATGCGCACGTCGACACGGCGGGACCGTCCGTCCCCGACGCGGCGCACCTCCCCTTCCTGCAGCACGCGGAGGAGGCGGCTCTGCACGGACGCGCTCGCATCCCCGATCTCGTCCAGGAAGAGCGTGCCTCCGTGCGCCAGCTCGAAGAGCCCCGGGCGGTCCGCGTGGGCGCCGGTGAAGGCGCCCCGAGCGTGGCCGAAGAGCTCGCTCTCAACCAGGGAATCGGGGATCGCGGCGAAGTTGTGCGGCAGGAAGGGGCGGTCGGCGCGAGGGCTCAGCCTGTGGAGGGCGCGCGCGATCAGCTCCTTGCCCGTGCCGGTCTCCCCTTGGACGAACACGGTGGCCGGGCTCGGTGCGATCGACGCGATCCGCGCGCCGAGATCGAGGAGCGGCCGGCTCCAGCCGACGAGGCCGAGTGCGTCCGCGTACGGACCCGGACCGCGCGGATCCAGGTCGGCCAGCGCGTGGGCTTCCCCATTGGCGTGGGCCGGCTCCGCCCGCTCGAGCGTCACTCCCACCGGCATCCCTGACCCCCTGCCCTAGAGGAGCCGAACCTCCGGATCCCCCGCCACGATCTCACCAATCCGGTGGACCGCGTGTCCCTCCCCGCGGATCGCGCCCTCGATCGGCGCCGCGTCCTCGCGCCGCACGACGAGGACGTACCCGATCCCCATGTTCCAGACACGATGCGACTCGTCGGATCCCACGCTCCCCGCCTCGACGAGCGCGCGGAATACGGGCAGCACGGGCCACGAGCCGAGCCGGATCTCGGCGCGCGCCCGCGGCGGGAGCACGCGCACCAGGTTCCCCTGGAGCCCGCCGCCGGTGATGTGGGCCATGGCCCGCACGTCACCCGCCGCGCGCGCCGCCTCGACCTGCGGGCCGTACCAGGGATGCGGGCTCAGGAGGACGTCGCAGACCGACCCTCCGCCGCCCGGCATCGGATCGCCGACTCCGAGCTTCATGCGGTCGAAGAGGATCGAGCGCGCGAGCGAGTAGCCGTTCGTGTGGAGACCAACGCTCGGAAGGCCGAGGAGCACGTCGCCCGGCTCGACGCGGGTGCCGTCGACCAGCCGCGACTCTTCGACGATCCCCACGATCGCGCCCGCGAGGTCGTAATCTCCCTCGCGGTAGAGCCCCGGCATCTCGGCGGTCTCGCCGCCGACGAGCGCGCAGCCGACCTCGCGGCAGCCGCGGGCGAGGCCCACGATCAGCTGCTCGACGCGCTCGGGCACGAGCACCCCCATTGCGACGTAGTCGAGGAAGAAGAGAGGCCGGCCGCCGTGGACCAGGATGTCGTTCGCCGAGTGGCACACGAGATCGCAGCCGACGGTGTCGTGGCGATCGCAGAGGATCGCCACCTTGAGCTTGGTTCCCACGCCGTCGATGCTCGAGAGGAGGATCTGCCCGCTCACGCCGGGAACGTGAAACGCTCCGGCGAAGGCCCCCACGTCGCCGACGACGCCAGGGCCGAAGGTGGAGCGCACGTGCGCCTTGATGCGCTCGACCGTCTCCTCCCCCTTCCGGATGTTGACCCCGGCCTCCTCGTAGCGGCTCATCGGGGCTCCAGCCCCGCGAGCGCATGCGGCGGATCGGCCGCGGCCACAGGAGGATCATCGGGCGAGGCGGCCGGCCGGGGGGCGCCGGGGTCGGGCGCGAGACGCCCCTCGTCGTGCAGCGCCACGAGGGCGATCACGATCTCAGCGTCGAACTGCGTGCCCGCGTGCCGGCGCAGCTCGCCCAGAGCGCGCGCGACCGGCATCCCCTTTCGGTACGGGCGGTCGGACACCATGGCGTCGAACGCGTCGCAGACATGGATCACGCGCGCCCCGACCGGCACGTCCGCCTCGGTGAGCCCGGGCGGGTAGCCCCGCCCGTCGGGGCGCCAGTGATGGGTCCGCACCATGCGCGCGGCGTCGCCGAGCGCGCGAATCTGGCCGATGATGTGGGCCCCCGCCTCGGGGTGGCGCATCATGAGGCGCCGCTCTTCCTCGTCCAGGGGATCGGGCTTGCGTATCACGTCGGGGCGCTGCGCGATCTTGCCGATGTCGTGCACGAGCGCGGCGTAGCGGATCGTCTCGACCTCGGACTCCGGGAGGCCCATGCGCCGGGCCACCCGGACCGAGTACTCCGCCACGCGCACCGAGTGTTCGTGCGTGTAGGGATCCACGGCGTCGAGGGCGAGGCTCAGCGCGCGCACGAAGCTCACGTGATCCTGCCTGAGGTCGGCATAGAGGCGAAGCGCGTAGCGCGCGAAGAGGAGCGGTAGCACGAGCAAGAGGACGCCCGGGATGCCCGCCGCGACCGACACCTGCGCGAAGAGAAGACCGTAGCCGATCGAGAGCGCGTGCTGCGGCAGCCCGTCCCGGAAGTGGTGCCGCCAGATCGTGAGCGCCGGTTCGCGAACCTGTGAGCCGAGAACGAGGCTCACCCATCCCGTGTTGAGCGCGTAGTAGAGCGCACCCGCGAGGAGCACGGGCACGACGTCCTGCGGGAATCGCGGAGCCCCGAGCGCGCCGCCCGCCGCCAGATAGGCCGCTCCGGCGACGATCGACGTGGAGGCGTAGAGCCCCGCGCTCAGCGCGGCCGTCCCCCCTCGATTGCGCAGGATGAGCATTTGCGCCGGGATGGTCGTGACGAGGTCGAGCGCCGCCGCGATCCAGGGGCCGAAGAGAAGAATCGCGGCGATGTCGAGAATGGAGGCGACGGTCATCGTACCGCCGCGCGGCAGTGGGACCGGCAGCGCCTCGGCCGCGAAGAGGAGAACCGCCCAGACGGCGATCGCCGGCAGGTCCCAGCGGCTCGCGCGCAGAGCGTCGCCGCCGAAGATCGCGATCAGGACCGGAAGCGCGGCGAAGAAGGACGGCACCACGATCCACAGGAATCGGGATGCCCAGGCCGGCGCCACCGCATACGGACCAGGGATCCTGTTCATGGCAACCGAGCGCGCCCCCCTCGCGTCACGTGACATCACCGAAGGTCAAACGGACGGGGCAAGCACCGTGCCACGATGCGGCCGACGCGGCGATCGCGCAAGCGCCCTGGGCATCGCGCCACGCGCGCCGAGCGACGGGCCGGCGGCACGCCCCCGCGCGTCGGGGGTCCGTCGCCGTCCGTCGTCCCGTCATCGCAGGATGCGCGCGGTGTCGGAGAGACTGAACCGTGTCATGTCCGCGATCGCCTCGGCCCGCGCGAGGATCGCGTCCCGGTTCGCGTGCGCGAGCCCCGAGACGCCGAATCCTTCCACCGCGAAGGAGGCGAGGACGCAGCCGTACACGACGGCCCGCCTGAGATTGTGGTCGTTGACGCGTGTCATGCGCGCGAGAGCGCCCACGAATCCGCCGGCGAAGCTGTCCCCCGCGCCGGTCGGATCGATGACGGTCTCGATCGGATAAGCGGGGCACGTGAAGAAGACCTCCGGACCCTGGAGGAACGCGCCGTGCTCCCCCTGCTTGATCACCACGGTCTCGGGGCCGAGCGAGAGGATCGCGCGCGCGGCTTTGTGCGTGAGCGCCTCCCCGGTGACCTCCCGCGCCTCCTCCTCGTTGATGATGAGGATGCGAACGCGCTTCAAGGTCTCCATCAGCTCGTCCCGCTTGTTCCGGATCCAGTAGTTCATCGTGTCGGCGAGCACGAGGCGCGGCCGGTCGAGCTGCTCCAGGACGCCGCGCTGGAGCACCGGGTCGATGTTCGCGAGGAAGACGTTCCGAAGCGACCGGGTCCGCTGCGCGAGCTGTGGATCGAACCGCTCGAAGACGTTCAGCTCGGTGCGGATCGTGGCGCGCGTGTTCATGTCGTCGCTGTACACCCCTTCCCACCGGAACGTCTTCCCCTCCTGCACCTCGAGCCCGCCGAGATCGACGTCGGGCTGGTCCAGCAGGGCGCGCGCCTCGCGGGGAAAGTCGTCCCCCACGACCGCGACCACCGAGACCGGCATGAAGTGCCGGGCGGCGAGCGAGAAGTAGGCGGCGGAGCCGCCCAGCACCTCGTGCACGCGTCCCGCGGGGGTCTGGATCGTGTCGAGTCCGATCGAGCCGACGACGGCAATACCCATGCGCTACATCGCCTCCGGCGCGCTCACGCCGAGCAGGTGGAGCCCGCGCCGGAAGACGACGCCCGTGGCCCGCGTCAGGAGCAGGCGCGCGGCGGTCCGCGGCGCGTCGGACGTGACGACGCGGTGCTGGTGGTAGAACGAATGGAACTTCGCGGCCAGTTCCTTCAGGTACGCGGGAATGCGGTGCGGCTCGCGGCTCAGGGCCGAAGCCGTGACGAGCGACGGGAACGCCGCCAGCCCACGGAGGAGCGTCAGCGTCTCCGGCTCGGAGAGGAGCGACAGATCGGACGCGCCGGGATCGGGCTCGGGCAGGCCCTGGGCGCGCGCATACTCGAGCACGTGCGCGATCCGTGCGTGCGCGTACTGGACGTAGTAGACCGGATTGTCTTCCGACCGGCGCACGGCCAGCTCGAGATCGAAGTCCATCGGGCTCTCCGCACGCCGCATGAGGAAGAAGAAGCGCGCCGCGTCCACGCCGACCTCGTCCACCAGCTCCTCGAGCGTGATGAACTCCCCGCCGCGCTTCGACATCTTGACCGTCTCGCCCCCGCGAAGAAGCCGCACCCACTGCGCCACGATCACCTCGAAGCGGTCGGG